>NZ_JALKIF010000002.1 GCF_023227715.1 Methanobacterium alcaliphilum | reverse complement strand
TATTGGGGACTATTTGTTCTATTACTGGTAAATTTAATTTGTGATCGTATAATGTTAAACGGTACATCCATGTGCCTTTAATTTTAATATATTGCTCATCGTAACAGTAATATCCTGAATAATTATTAATGGTATTTTTGATTGTGTTTTTAGTGGATTGTTGTAGCCAGTTTTGTATGGTTTGATGTGATGGTGAAACACCAACGAAATTTAAGAAGTCTGATGAAGAATTACGCAGGGATCTGTAACCTGTTTTCATTAAAACATCTAATTTATCCCTGAAATTATTTGAATACTTGTGATGTGGTTTTATAACTGATTCTAATGTTGTGGTGAACTTTTTACCGCATGTTTTGCATTGGTATCTTCGTAAATAAAGCTTTAAAGGTTTGGGATCATCAATAATCACTTGTCTTTCGCGGAATTCTTGTTTAATTACTTTCTTAGAATCACAATTTGGACAAGTAGGATTTAAACATTCAAAATGATTATTATCAAGCAGATCTAAGTTTTTATTTACGTTTCGAGGATTTTTGGTGTTTGTAAATCTGGTTTTTAGAATTTTTTGAAATTCAATTTTTTCAAAACCAAAATCGGAAAGTTTAAGTTGAATGGAACCAATACAACTATTGAGGGTGGATGTAATTTGATTTTGCATGATAATATATCTGCCCTCAATTAATACTTATATTTAACGGCTTAAATTCAGATTCATGGGTCATGAAACATCTAATAATTTTTTTTCAAAAAATTTTTCGCAAAGTCCCAACCCCCAACAACTTTACAGCCACGAAAAATATCAATCAAAAACTTAATTTTCTTATTATTATCTAAAAAAAGGAATTGGTATTTATACCATTAATCAATGATTTATTAGATTACAAATGGCATTATCAAGAATAAAACAGTATTGGATATTCCGTGGGATAATGTTATTCCTAATAGACTCCTGGTTTTTTGGAATGCATAACCATAGAACATAGCCACAGAAAATACGAATATTAAATCAATACTAGATTCCCATCCAACGTGAAGACTTGTAAATAACAGTGCAGTGTAAAGTAGTCCTAAAAACATACCCAGCACGTCTTCTGCATTTTTCTGAACAATACCCCTAAATAAAAGTTCTTCTGCTAAACCAGTGGCCAGGGTAATGATAATGAAACCACTAATTAAATTGACTAAATTAAAGGTAGGGATGAGGGGGTCGGGTGTTAATATCTGGTATTCAATATAACCCAAAACAATTCCTGTGAGTGCAATTAGAATCTGAACCGGTATTTTACCCCAAATTATACCTATTCTCCTCCGACTAATACCCTGCAATCTCATTAAAACTGCAGTAGCGGCAAAAAGAGGGATAGCGATTATAGGGAACCAGTATAATGGATCAATCTGCATGATAGGCATGGATAAACCAATAATTCGTATCATGGGTAAGATCATCATGGAACGCAGTAGTGCTGCAAAAGTATATCTATCAGTCAATGAGGACTGGATCAATAAAGCAAATAGAATAGCTGAATGAATAAAAAGACCAACTTTCATATTGGAATAAGTGGTCAGTATTTCTGATAGTATTAAAAGTGCTAAATAAATAAATAGAGAAATAGCTTCAATCCGGGTGGGCTTCACTTTTGAGAATTTTTTCTCCAAAACTTCTTTTAAAGTCGTGATTTTAGCTTCTTCAGCTTTTTTCCCGGCTTTGTGATAAATTTCAATGGATCTTTCGTGTTCATAAATGGCATCCTGCAAAGCGCCCTGGGCTTCAAAACTTTCTGCCAGGTGAGATATGACCATGGCTTCTTTATCATAAGATTCTTCTTTTCGGAACTTGTGTATTGCTTGTCGATATATTCTACGGGCTTCTTCGTGCCTTTCTTTTTTTTCCAGAACATCCGCAATACCTACTAAAGAATAAGCTTCACCAATGTGGTCTTTGGTGTTTTTATATAGATTAAGAGCATTTCTATAACTTTCTTCAGCATATTCGTACTTCTCTAATTTAAAATAACTGATACCCATTTCAAGAAGCACATCAGCCGTTTTTGTTATTTCTTTAGCTTCGGTGAACATTTCAAGAGCTTTTTGAAATTCCTGTAGGGCCTCGAGCTGCTTCCCATTTTGGGATAACTCAATACCATTTTGTAATTTATTCTGTGCTTCTGTAACTACCAAAGTATTCACCGATTATAATCTTTGAAAATTAAACTTTATCCTTTGTTCCATATAATCTTTGGTGCCACTTCCAGGAAGTCTCGATGATTTCACTTAAATCTTTCCAGTGTGGTTTCCATCCTAATACTTTTTTAGCTTTCGCTGCACTACCAATTAGTATTGGTGGATCTCCTGCCCGGGGTTTATCTTCTATTGATTTAATCTTTTGTCCAGTTATCCTTGCAGCAGTTTCAATAACTTCACGGACTGAAAACCCATTACCATTACCTAAATTAAAAATTTCACTGGTATCTTTATCTTTAAGATAATCTAATGCTTTTAAATGTGCCTGGGCGAGATCACAGACGTGGATATAATCCCTAATACATGTTCCGTCTTTGGTGGGATAATCTGTACCAAAAATATTTATGGCATCTCTTCGTCCAGATGCTGCATCAAGTACAAGGGGTATGAGGTGTGTTTCAGGGTCATGCCACTCACCTATTTCTGCTTCAGGATCAGCTCCTGCGGCATTAAAATATCTAAGGGATGCGTAATTAAAATCATAGGCCTCGGAGTAATCTTTTAAAATATTTTCTATCATTAACTTACTTCGCCCATAGGGATTTATGGGATTTAATGGATGGTCTTCTTTCAGCGGTAATTCCTGTGGTTCTCCATAAACAGCACAAGTTGATGAGAAGATGAAATTTTTGATATGGTACTTATTCATTGTCTCTAAAAGATTCAGCGTATTTTTTACATTATTTACATAGTATTTTTGGGGGTTGGTCACTGATTCTCCAACATAAGTGAATGCTGCAAAATGCATCACGGAATCCACAGGATAATTTTGAAAGATCCTCTCTAATTTTGCAGTTTCATTAATATCGCCTTCAATAAATTTACCCCATTTGGTAAATTCCTTGTGACCATAACTAAGATTGTCTAAGATGATTGTTTCATGTCCCAGTTGATTTAACATTTTGTTAATGTGTGAGCCGATGTATCCCGCTCCACCAATGATTAGTATCATGTCATTACCTCGTTTATCCAGATGTTCATGGGATTAAGTATAGTCTATTTATCTGGCAACTAGATTAAAAAAGTTAGTATTATGTCCCATGGTTGTTATTATTGCAGAACGTTAGTTCTTTTAAAAAATAAAAATTTGAGTTTTAGGTATATTTCAATGGTTTAGTGTATAGGTAGTAGTTTAAATTAGGTGACTTTGCATGGTTTTGTTATATTGGTATTTTCAGTCCAAATACTAAGTTCGTCATATCAATGTTTAACGAAGTTAAATTACCCTTTTCATTTTAAAAAATAACATGATGCAATAAAAAAAATCGATGTGGTTAACTAACTTTTTTGAATTATCAATGTTTTCACAATAATTTTTCTTTAATTTAGCTTTTCTGGTGTAAACCGGGTAATCACGATATATTCTTAATAATGGTCCTATTTCCATATTGGTTCCATGATTTAAATTGTTGATTTTATCATCCGATATATTGTTTATTAAATGCTTGATAATTTTTTACCCTTTTCAATTAGTTTTATGGTATGATTATCAGACGATATTGCAATGAGATCTTCTGGTTTAATCCAATCTTTTTAATAGTATTTTTATCTAAAGTGTTGTTCAGGATTATCACTTATTCTTATAAACAATATAACTTTTAGGAAGAATATTCCTACTTCTATCTGTAAATTTACGCTTAACTAAATCCTCAATAACTTTGTCTCTAAATTCTATATCTTTTCGAGCTTCATCCAGAAACTTTTTAGTGATATGTATCCGGTGTTGAATTCGGTTATTATCATCTTGTAGTTTTTGGGCATTTAAAAGATCTAAGTCCAATTTCATCATTTCAAATTCTTTTAAATCATCAGCCAGTTCTTTCTTCTCTTTTCTTATTTCTTTTAAACGACCCTGACAAGTGTAAAAGTCTTTTTTCAGGACATCGAGTTCTTTTTGAGAATTATCAAGTTCACTTTTTAAATCCTTTATTTTGAGTTCTAAATCTTCTTTAGATATTATTTTTTCATTGGTCATGCTATCCCCTGAATTTATATTTCTCCTAAATCCCTGCTTCTAATAATCAATGCCCTCTGAGTGGGTTCCAGCGGCATCACTCATAGACCATAACCAGGATAGGGGCTACTTAAACCCTTAGATAAAACTCCCCTAAGAGTACTTTCTTCATAATATGTAAATGTAATCCATATTTTTAAATTGGGAGTCCGCTGATTTATAAATAATCCTGCAGTGTTCCAATGGATGCATCCCCACTGTTTTTAGGGACTTTATCAGTTATTAGATTATCTTATTAGTTGAGGGGCCGTAAGTTCTACATAATTAGAGTAATATGTTGAATTTAATATTATATTATTGTCCATGTTTTTAAACAATGACATTCATTATTTATCGTTGTTTTCCAAGAACAATACTGTCCTTGAAAAATACTAATATGTTTATTATGGATAGTAAACTAACCTTAAATTATGTCTAATCCCAGGGTATTGATTGTGGAGGATGAGGCCATTACGGCTATGGAACTCACTCGCAGGCTTAAATCATGGGGTTATGATGTGGTGGGGGATGTATTCTCTGGTGAACAGGCACTGGAAATGGTTAGAAAATGCAGTATAGATCTCATTATCATGGATGTATATTTAAATGGGCCTATGGATGGTGTAGATGCTGCTAAAGAAATTTTAAAGACTATAGAAATGCCCATTGTGTTTTTAACTGCCCATGGGAATATTGATTCCCGGCTGGATGGAAAATCAACCCATCCATTTTACTATATCATAAAACCATTCCGGGAGACGGAACTAAAATTTGCTCTGGATACAGCCATAGGCAATCATAAACTCATAAATGAGCTTAAATCCAGTAAAAAATTCTTCGAGGAAGTCACCAGTAACATACCGGGAATAATATATCAAAACCACATCCAGAACAACTGGCATACTGATTTTATCAACCCTGATTGTCTGGAAAAGATTACAGGGTATACTGTGGATGAACTCAAATCTAATGGAATAAGTACTATAGGGAATATTATACTAAAAGAAGATAGAAAAATGGTTTTAAGAGAGATATCTGATTCCATTGCCACTGGCGAAAGTTTCCAGTTAACTTATCATATTCAAGATAAAGAAGGAAATATAAAAATAGTAATGGATACAGGAAAACCTGTTTATAATCAATCCGGAGATGTTAGAACCATTGAAGGGGTCATATTTGAATCTAAAAAAAGTTGTAAGATTTAAAATTCAAGCAATATCTTACAGTTTTGACCTTTGTAATCTTTTAAAGGTTCTACCAGGGGAACGAATCCAGTGTAGCTGGGTTTTTTGAATGTCTTTTGCTTGAACCAGAAAAAAGGACTCTTCATGGTGGGGTTGGTAAGGACCTGGATCCTTTTTAAAGGACCATACTCTTGTATTTCATCTTTAATGGTTTCTATAACTGGTTTAAGGGAGTGGTCCATGAATACCGCGTCTTTTTGACCATTGTAAGGTGCTTTTTTTATTACTCCTTCATAATGCTTTATCATTTGTTAACACCATATTATATTATGATTATTTAATAATAATAAAACTTTTGGTTCTGCTATTTCGAATTTTATTAAAACAACTTGGGGTCATTTAAAGTAGTTTTAAAAGATTTTTAATCCTATTTTTAGCGTATTACTTTTGGTGGTGATTTCCCAGAGTTAATAAATTATTAACAAATATTTAGTGAGTAACTATGACTAAAATATCTTTATCTACCTAAAAGACCAATGGATATTAGAGGCATGATTATAATGACCCGTGTTGAATTACCTGATGAAATGATAATCTCCTATTTTAAAATGGACACTGGTTTTAAATCTTTGGAATTTAAAAACAACCAGATAGAATTCGATTTTCTTAAAAAAATCGTAACTCCTTCAAATATAGAATGGGGGCAATTCTGGGATAAATTAGAAGAAATAGACTTCTGGCACTGGGATGAAGATTATGAAAAATGCTGTCTGGTGGATGGCTTTGAATGGAACATAAAAATAACTAAAGGAAACAATTCCATGGAATCCTCAGGTATAAATGATGGGCCAACCCAGGTAGTGGGTGATAAATTAATATTCTTATTAGATGAATTCTTAGATGCCCTGGAAGATTTAACGGGATTCAGGATAGATTAATAAAGGTAATGTACTATGTCTTTAATCAACGATATCAGTGTAGTCATTGTAACCTACAACCACAGGGATTACATAGAAAACTGCTTAAACTCTCTGGATTTAAATAATTTAGAAGTTATTGTGGTGGATAATGGGTCCACAGACGGCACCCTGGAACTGGTTCATGATAACTTTCCACAAATAAAATTGATAGTCCCTGAGGAGAACCTGGGTTATGGGATGGGAAATAACCGAGGAGTTCAACATTGTCATAGGCAATTTTTAGTAATTTTAAATCCAGATACAAAAGTCTTCAAAGATTCGCTGGAAAAACTGGTACAGCCATTAACTCAGGAATCTAATATAGTTACCACTCCTAAAATACTATTCTACGATGGTGGTGATGTGAACACCTGTGGAAACATACTGCATTTCACAGGTCTGGCCTTCACCAGGGGTTTAGGCGAAAGTAGTGATCTTCACGTGGAAAATGAGAAAATTAATGCCATATCTGGGGCTTGCTTTGCCATGAAAAGAAAAGACTATGATAAGATAGGTGGCTTTGATAGCAATTTCCTGGTCTACATGGAAGACGTTGAATTCTCATGGAGAGCCGGATCAATGGGGTATTCTATTTATTTAATAACTGATTCTAAAATATGTCACGACTACCAACTAAATGTATCACCTGAGAAGATATACCACCTGGAAAAAGGAAGATACATTATACTTAGAAAATACTTTAACATTAAAGAGAGAATAATCATCCTACCATCTTTACTCTTAAGTGAGATACTGAGCACGGGGTACGCTGTATTAAATGGAGTTTCTGGTATTAAATACAAGATTAAAGGATCAAGAGACGGATTAAATGCAGAAGTTGAAAGATTGGGCTGTGGTGATATATCATTAGATAGTGAGGTTCCTGTGGAACAGTTAAGTCTAAATGTGTTTGACAAGGCCATGCGAAAGATCTTCAATGTAATTTACAGAATAAATTATAAATTTTTAAAAAGATTCGGATGAAAAACATGAGATTATTACTTATTCGCTCAAAAACCACTGATTCAGCTGTATTTAAAACAGCAGACTCACTCCATAAACAGGGATTTGAGGTGAACTTACTGGTATGGGATCGTCAAAATAACTTAAATGATAAATATCCCTATACAATTCACAAATTCGGTTTAAATGCACCCTACGACACATTCACCGCATTACTATATCTCCCCTTGTGGTGGATATATGAATTAATGTTTTTATTAAAACACGACTATGATGTGGTTCATAGCTGCGATTTAGATACACTGTATCCATCTATAATTGCAAAATTATTAAAGGGCAATAAACTGTTTTACACCATTTACGACTTCTATGCCAATAACTTCCCGGATATGAAACCCTACTTTTTAAGTAAACTGGTTAGAAAAATCGTATCTGCAGTTGAAAAATGGGGGATTGGGTTTACAGATACCCTATTTTTAACTGATGAAAACAGATACTCGGAAGTGAAAGGGGCAAAAGTGAATAATGTGGTCTATATTTATAATTCACCTCCTGATATATTGGAGAACATTGAAAGACCCTCTGGTGATAATTTAAAGATATTCTACGGCGGAGGAATCCTCAAACAAAGGGGAATAAATTATATGGTGGAAGCCGTTGAAGGACTGGATAATGTTAAACTATTAATCGGAGGTTCTGGTCCTGATGCAGAGGATTTTAAAGAATATTCCTCGGATGAAGAGGGTAAAATATATTACATGGGATGGCTCCCTACCTATGAGGATATTTTAGATAGAACTATTGAATCGGATTTATTATTCAGATTCTTAGACCCTAAAATCCCAAGAGCAAAATATGACAGTCCCAACAAGGTATTTGAGGCCATGATGTGTGGTAAACCCATTATTGTGAATAAGGAAATGGGCATCAGCAGAATAATAAAAAAAGAAGAGTGCGGGGAAACGGTACCCTACGCTGATGTTGATTCATTAAAGAAAGTTTTAGTGAGATTAAGGGACGATGAAGAGTATAGGATGAGGTTAGGGAGAAATGCCCGCAGGGCCTATATAGAAAAGTATGATTGGAATATTATGGAGAAAAGGTTAAAAGAAGCTTATTCTTTTTGATTTGTTTTAAGACCTTTAATTGCTCCCTTAAAATAACACTTAATAAACTCAGGATACCAGGCAGTGTAAACCCCGTAGTAAAATGAAAAAGGGATAAATTCGAGAAATATGAAATAGATTACAGATAAGACTAACTGGAGTTTAGTGGAGTATTCTTTTATAAACCAAAACTTGTTACGGCCCATGTAATAAATTTTATTGTGATGTGGGCTGGAAACAGAGATCTTATGCCAAATTTTTGCTTTTGACTGGAAGTAACATTTATAACCTGCTCTTAATCCTCTCATACACCACTCATTATCCTCCCAGTAGAGAAAATACTGGGTATTGAGCATACCAATCTTTTTAATCATCTCTGTTTTCACTAAAACGCAGGATGCTTCTAAATAGTCCACGTACTTTGATTTTAGATTAGACGTATATTCTTTTTTAAGTTCCATATGGGAAACATGCCCCGTCCAGGGGTTGTATTTACCGCCAGCAAAATTAATAGTATTCTTACTTCCTTTATAATCATAATATAAAACTGCAGGACCAACAAAACCGATTGCCGGGTCTTCAAGTACCGGTTCAACCAGGTGGTTTAATAAGTCTTTATCCACCACAGTGTCATTGTTTAAAAGTAGAACATATTCTGATGGTATATTATCCAATACGAACTTCATACCAATATTATTTCCACCGGCAAAACCATAATTATCATCATTTGCTATTATAATGAGTTGTTGGGGATTATTCGGTGAAGAAGATTCTTTAGGGTATTCCTGGATATCTATTGTTTTCGATTCAGGATTGTATTTGAAGAATTTTGACTTAACTTTTAATTTGCCTTCGCAATATTCTTTTATTTTTTCAATAGACTCATCTTCAGAGCCATTGTCAACAACTATCACCTTAAATTCAGGGTAGTTAATATTATAAACTGATTCTAAACACTCAACAGTGTCTTTCCAGTTGTTCCAGTTCAATATGATTAGGGTGATGGTGGGCATCATGTTAATCTTTTTAAAAATTGTTTTAAAGTCCACAGAGGGCTGTCTAAAAACCTCTGAAGAAGTAAGGGGTAGTTACTGTGCCAGTTATTCATGGTAGTGTAAATGGTTGATTCATTGCTGTGCTTTTTAAAGAGCTTCTTTAAAGTATGGAAATACTCTTCATTATAGGATGATGCATTGGAATGGTGGTGGACGGTTAAAGGAAGGACATAATTATTGTAATTTAAATTTTTAAGAGTTAAACAATAATCAACACCATAAAGGTGCCATCCACTACAGACCTCCTCATCAAATTGAATTTTTTCAAATAGTTCTCTAGGGACAATCATCAAACACTCATCTATTGTTTCTACTTTTTCCGGTTCGTTTATTTTATGTTTACCTGCGGGGGCTGGTGGTATTCCATGCAAAATATTGGTCAAAACTTCCCGGGATTTTCCTGATTTTCCAGCAACTCCAGCCATACCTAAATTGTTTAGATTATCTAATTGTTCTTCTAATAATTTAAATGAATATTCCTCTAAAAATTCCACATCCTGATGGACGAACATTAAATATTTTCCTTTTGCCTTTAAAGATCCATGGTTTAAGGCAGAAGATGCCGAAGTAAACGTGTCGTGGGTATTATTATCCACAGGGATAAATTCAAAATTATCCTGCTTTTTAAGACTTTTAAGCAGAATCTCATCTAAATATTCTTTATTATTGTAAACACAGATTAAGGATATCATTTTACACCGTGAACTATTAAAATAAATTTTATTAATTAAAAGAATATTGGATTATTTTACATTTAATTGTTTATGATTCTATTTTAAATAAAACTATAACTACTTAAAGGATCTCAAGAATAGGCAAAATCAATATTTATCGATGCAAAAAAATTTCTTAGAAAGAATAAATAGAATAATTAAGGAGATAGATGATTAAGCTTATTTGCCTTGTTTTTGTTAATGAATTAGATATCTCCAAGAAAAATTTTCAACTTCAAAAAAATAAAAAATTACCCTAAAAAAGAATTAATTATTCTTTCTAGGGCCGAAGTAGTAACCTGCACCAAATAGGCCAATTAAACATACTAAACCTAAAATGGCATAAATTGGCATATCTGATTTGGTTGATGCTCCTGAACTGGATTCACTAACTTCGTATGCCTTCTCACCACTCTCACCTGGAGTTGTCTGAGATTCGTCTACTTTTTCCTGGTTGGAATCTGAACCAGCAGAACCAGATTCACTGGCACTGGAAGACGAATCAGAGCTGCTGGAACCAGACTCACTACTTTGAGGAGTTGAACTTCCAGATGATGGTGATCCACCTTGAGAGGGGTTAGGTGTGGGGCTTGGGGCAAAACTGGCTGATTGCGTTGCAGCATAAATGGTGCTTTTGAATTGAGCCAAAATATTAGGGTTTATAAATTGTGAAGCCCACTCCATCATGGCCAGGTTACCGCAGCTGCAGTCACAACAGGCCACACCATTATTTATGGCTGCTTGAGCCCATTGATTAGCCACCAATTTCAGGGTATTTACATCGGTTTTCCAGATACCTTTATAAGCCATTTCCAGCAGCGTACCAGTCATACTGATAAGAGCGTAGGTGTTGTCAGCGCTGTTAAGGAATTGGTTAACTCCTATATTGTATTTATCTTTGATATAGATATCCACCACATTATTCCAGTAATCATTCAATACTGCGCTTGGTCTGGTAGTAGCCCACCCTTTAAGGTTTTTCATGAATTTAGAGAAGTACCGGGCACCGTCGTAACCCTCGTTCATCATGGCTTTGATGTAGCTGGGATTGAATTCCCTGGTTACTAATTCCCGGTTAATGTATTGTTCTATGGTTAAGGTTTTGGCATTGTTCTTGTTGGCATAATCCAGTACATAGAAGTTGGGTACTTTACCATTAACTTTCTCCAGGGCCATGGAAAGACCTCCCCAGTAGTCGAAGAAGTCATCGTTATCCAGGACACCATAAAGGTTGGTGTTCCTACTGGCGAACATGGTATCTATTCCGCTAAGGGCTCGGGCAAATACTGCCGGATTGGTTACCCCCCAGTTATTTTTAGTGTAAATATGTCCCATTCGTTTAAGATAGTACTCCGCCACTTCCATCCTTTCTTCCCAGGTCCAGCTCAGTGAAGCGGCCTTAGCAATTCCTGCACCATAATCGCCTTCAGGTGGAGCGAATATGCGGGAGATGGCCATTTCACCAGCGTACTCCGGAGTCATATTTAAAGACAGATAATAAATGAAGTCTTCCACCCAGTGTTTTGCTACATAATTTTGACTTAATTCTTCACTGCCCAGACCATAATATCCAATACCATCCATTATCTTATCTAAAGCGGTTTTCACATTCAGATTTTTAAGGGTATTGTTGTTAATGATGGTATAATAAGATCTGGCCAGAGCCACCCGGAATGCATTATCCAGAAGTATGGCCTGTCTGGAGTAAAGGTCTCTGAATAATCCACTGGTGATGATTACCACATCTATTCTTTTCTTTTCCCAGCCACTTGGCCGAATCAGATTGGATAATTCCACGTATTTGGGCATGGTGTTAAGTATATGTCCATTAACCCCTGCACTGGGTGAACTGGACCACTGTGGTTCCATTCCCAGGAAATACAATACCATGGCCACCAGTGCACCGTCGTCCCGGGCAGTTTCCACACACCATATGCCCAGAGCGATTTTTTCCATATCATCATTCATATTGGCCATGGCCAGTAAGGCCAGGGTTTTAGCATACTCATATGCTTCTTTAGTAGGTATCTCAGATGATTGATCATCGAAGAAATTGGTTCCTGTTGGTAAAACATCAGGATTACTTATAGGGTCTCCTCCAGATCCAGGAGATACGTAACCTCCATTTAAGGCATCTAAAAGGCTGTTAATTTCATTAGACACACTATCGTTTACTGCTTTAATATATTCTTTTCCTTTAAGCAGGATGGCCTTGAGATTGGCGCTGGGGCTGGTGGTTAAAAGAGTGGCAACTGTTGTCACGTCCCATTTAATCAGGGAAGTAACGATGCTTATAGATTTCTGTTGAACAGTCTGTTTTTCAGCAGCCGTTAAATCAGTATAATTTTTCCCTTTCAATATCTTAGCCACTTCATTAAACAGAGAAGTGGTTCCGCCTCCGGTGAGGTATTCTGTATCCACAGATAACATGGATGTCACCAAAAGAGCGATTTCTTCATCAGTCCATGGTGAACCAATGGCATGAAGACCATAAGGGTAAAGGGTGCTTTGAATATCATATAAATATGATTCCACAGCAGCAATCAATGCGTCTCCTGTCAAAACCGTGGTGTTTCCCATGTTATAACTATTTTTCTTGATTATCTGTGCAATCTGGGTCAATATATCTTGTCTTACTGTGGCATTAGCGCCGTCATAATCACTTACCAAAGTGGATAGTTTTCCTAAATCTCCATAGAGTGCAGTGAAAGTCATTGGTGGTGTTAGGTGAGATATCATTACAGCAAAACCTCTTCTTTTTGCTTGTATTCCTTCAGCCAGACCATCAGAGATATAGAAATATATTTGGGGAATGCTACCAGTTACCACGCTTGGTAGATCATAGGTGGCGAGAATGGTTTCTTTTCCAGGTAACCATTCGTGAGTAGCGTGTCTTCCCATGAATATCATGGCAGAGGTGCCCTGTTCCTGCAAGTAGGCAAAGTATGCCAGGTACTGGTGTGGAGGGGCTACTGCACTGCTGTGGTATAGCTTATCTGCATCTGCCTCCCATCCACGTTGAGGTTCAGGGCCTATGAATATGTTCCCGAACTTCAATCCAGGGATTACAAAATAATCAACACCATTCTTTTTAACCACCATCACATTACCTGGTATATTACCCCAACCATTCATTCCAGAAACATTCAATGCAAAAAACTGTGCCTTGTAAGTTAAAAACTGTTGGTAATAGGTGGCGTTTTTGGTGGATACGTAATTTTTCAGAGCTGTTTTGATATTGTTTAGAACCGGCGTCGCTGCTGCTGTACGGTTTTCAGGTAAAAGGGCAATGATCTCGGAATACCACGCATCTATCTTTTCTGCCATATCCTCAGTGTAGTTTAAATCAACTGCTTTTTTACATAACTCCCCAATATAAGCCACGGGTCCTTCAATTACCTGGAGCTGTGTTAAATTGTCCAGTTTTGAGAACCAGGCCTGATAACTTGACACGGGATATAATATGACATTGGGGTTTTCCGTGAGATTCACCAGCACTCCTGGAGCCCAATTAGCTACATTTATGCCCACAGCCAGCATCAGTTCCCTAAGGGCTGACTCGTTTTTAGGTATATCTGTAACATTGTAACCCTCACTTTTTAAAATATTCAGAAGATTGTAAACACTCTCCACGGTATTCATATAACTGGATCCTATGTTGTCTTTTCCCGGAGGATAGTTGTAATATATAATTGCCAGGAGTTTATCTGCATTGGATGTGTATTTTAATTGAACCCATGCTCTTATTTTATCAGCCATAGACTCAATATTCACACTTTGAGGCACGTAACCTAGAATTTCAGCCCCGGTCTGGTTATTTATCACCGTATTTTTTCCACCAATGAATGTGGCCAGTATTATACCCTGTGCTTCAGAAATTGATATATGCCACCATTTATCTCCACCAGCGGTGGGTAGTCCGGTACTGCTCAATTCCCACTGTTCATTGGTGATACTATCTGAGTGAATGGCCCGTATAATAGGGACATTCAGGGCATTAAAAAAGTCGGTGGTGCTGGTGAAATTATCTCCACCTAATCCATAGGCAGGCATCTCAATAACAGCATCTACTCTTATTAAATAATTTGAGGTGTTGTTAACGAAGGCCACCACATCAGTGGCATTGGTAAATGCCTGAAGCATTACTTTAAGTTGAGTGCTGCTTCCACCGGCTGCCAGAACAGGTATTACATTCAAACCCTTAGCTTCTAAGGCTTCAATTATCTCGTAATATGGTTGAAGCATCTCACTTTCCAGATACATGGTACTTTCAATTAAACCCACACAGGGCCGGCCACTTACAAAGTAATCTGCCATGTAACTTTCCAGATCCATAACATATTGATTGGTGGTGGAATCCCACTTAACATACCACTTGTGACGGTAGATTCCATAATCCTGTTTACCTATGGAATATGTTGGGTTAAGGTAGGTTACTTCTGCTCCTGCCAGGTTCAGGGCCCATAATATCTGATTTTTAAGGTTATCCTTGTCATTTAAATCTTTGTATAAAGTGGCTTGATTGTATAATGAGGGGAAACCACATGAATTAATGTAGCTTAAGACGTCACTGTATTCGGTTCCACGGGAGGTTTTATTGTAATAGTTGGTTAGTTGGGTTGTGTTGTAACTGCTGAGTAATTTAACTCCATTTATAGTTGAATATTTCATTAATTCTACAGATTCAGATAATGAGGATACTGGTGGTTCCAGTATCAGAAAAACAGATTTATTGGCCAGCGCTGGCTGGGACTTTAAAATCGAAAGCAGTTTTGTGCCTACACTGGTACTTAACCATTCCCCAATAAAAACGTCACAGCTTGAAAGGTAACTGACAAGTTCGCTATCAGTCATATTCCCCACCTGGCTGTTACTCCTAATCTGGATAATGAACCTCTCAGGATATTCACTCAATATTTCCAGTGCCGCGGTGTTCAATATGTTGGTTCCGGTGGTGTCACTAATTAAAAACACTACTATTTTACCTGCTTCTTTAACCAGTATTGATTGTGATAATTCATTATTAGTCTTATTAGTTTCATTAATCACATTTAATGGATCTATTACTATCTTTAGGATATGTGATCCGATGGTGTTTGGTTTCCATGAAAATGTTAGAGTTCTATTTTCATTAACATTTAAATTATTAATGCTTTGACTTCCCACTTCCTGTCCATTGTCAAATAATTTGACTAAAAATGAAGCGCTCTGATTTAAACCAGTATTGGCAATCACGGTTGTTATATTATAAGTTGTATTCACTGAGCTGGATGAAGGCAGGGTTAAATTAAGCACCGTTAAATCTGGACGTAATTTTTCAACCAGAACTTGCAGTGTAAGTTGGTTATTGGTTTCATTACTCTCATCAACCGTGTTTTCTGTGTCTACAATTGCTTTAAGGTTGTGATAACCGGCACTGTCGGGAGTCCAGTTAAAAGATACAGATGTACTACTCCATGCATCTAAATTGGATATTAATTTACTTCCAATTTCTGTGGCCCCATCAAATAGTTTAACATAAAATGAGCTGGCACTGCTATTACCGCTGTTGAAAATATTTACCAGCACCTGGCTGGGCTGGTTAAGTAATAGTTGAGAAGTTTCGATGCTTGGTATTTTTAAATCAGGGTCGTTGGTGGCAGGTGCTTCGTATTTAACTGTTAAAATACTCATCATAATTTTATAGAAAAATCCATCGAGATTATTGTAATTAAGGATATTGACTGGAGTATTTATGCAGTAATCCGTCACATTCCATGTATTTGAACCAGAATAAGTTCCCTGAGGGCTTCCAGCAGGGATGTTGTTGCCATTAAATAAATATTTTCCATCGTTACTGGCCAGGTGCACTACCGTCAAATTAGCATCCTTTATCTCCCCTGCTATGGTGCCATTAAAATAAGTAGTTCCTATGGTTGTGTTTAGAGCTTCGTGCCCAAAATTGATCCAGTAGAATATTTCATCAGTGTCGCCATCGTCGTAGGCCACTACTAAGTTAATTAATTTTATCCTTCCGTCAAAACTACCTGTAGGGGTGGTTATGACTGTAGCGGTGTTCTGGGTTTTCACTAAATCAGTAACATCATAGAACATTAAATAATCACTGCTTACTCGGTTCACATGATCATTGAGCCATAAAGCAGTGGTATTCATGGTATAAGAGCTGCTTAGATGTTCGTATCCTATCTGGTGGTCATTGAAGCTCACATTGGCATATCCGCTATAATTAGCAGTCTGGCTGCCACTGTATATTACCACACTCAATTGCGCCCACTTTACTGTAGCGTTCTGGGGAAGGTCCATAAAGTCTTTGGTCACTATATTCGATGAACCACTTGATTGGCTGGATTCATTGAACCCATAATATGAATCAGTGTAAACACCACCACTCACAGTTCCATTCTGGGTGGTGTTCAGTGGATCCCCACTGTTTCCCGCAAAAACAGTTCCACTTCCAAGGAATATTAAAATCAATATAATCATAAATATTATTCTATTTTTAATATTATCCCCTCTTCATTCTTAATTGTTAATTATTAGGTTATTATTAGTTATATACAATTTGTTATTACTTTTTTCACTATTTTTTAGAGTTTATTATTACTCATTTTTTTTATTGATTTTAGAGTATTATTCTGGATTTAAATAGCTTTTATTTTTGCTTTATTGAAAAATAAACCTTTTATTGTGTCTAGTGGCTGCATTAATTCATTTTATTGCGGACTTTTTCTAATATTTGAATTTTTTCTCCCTCGGTGTGGTTTATTCAGTTCATTGTTATTACGAAAAGTTCCAAAAACCTTAATTTAGTAATAATAAAAAGATAATAAATAGTAATATATATGAGAAACAAGGAGATAAAGTTCATAAAATTAGTGGAGGGGATATGAGGCGGTCATATACTAACTGATTTTTGGGACTTTCAAGAAAAAAATAGGGACAAGAAATATCTATTTCATTAAATATTCGATAAAAAAACTTATTTCAAAGAATAAATTGAAGTATGTTATTAATAGGAGGTGAACAAAGTTTCACTCAACAATTTTAAGAAAAAAAGTTTATTTATAACTCTTTTCATGTTGTGTGTGCTGGTATTAAGTGGGGCTGCATCAGCAGAAACACTACCACAAAATGACACACAAAACGGTACTGTTTCTGGAGGTTTGTATATTGATGCAGACCAACCAGTACCATGGACAGATCAGGAATCAAGTGTTCCTTCTCGTGAATTCAACAAGACATATGATATTCCTAACTATACTGATATTCAGTGGGCAAGAGTTTATGTCAATGTATATGGTGGATCTGCAACAAACAGCTACGGATTAAATACTACCACCAAATTAGATGGTAATGGTGATGGTACTTATGAAACAACCCTTGGTCAGGAAGAAATGAATATAGCTGCAGGTACAAATGGGACAGTTTACTGGTTAAATGACCACTGCACAAAAGTGTATTCTGATTACCTGGTATGGTACGATGTAACGGACTACATAACCTGTACTAACCCTTCACTGTATGTGAAAACTGAAGCCATAGACGGCTACAACTTTGATGGTCGGTTGAAATTAATGGCCCTGGTAGTAGCATACAACGACGGCGATACAGACAGAATCCACTACTGGGTAAACGCAGGACAGGACTGGATCAATGCTGCTTCATCTCCATCAACCACATTATTTAACACCAGTACAGTAACTGCAGATATAGCTAATGCCACCCTTTATAACGTGGCACTATCTAGTAAAGATGGAGGATACTCATTCAATGGTCAAAATTTAACTAGTGCAGACCCGGTTTCACCAGTTAATTTCTTCGAATACCACCAGTGGGATGTAACAAGTAATGTAACACCGGGTGTTAATAGTAATTTACAATACAGTCTAACAACTGGATCCTCATTTAAAAGCGTATTAGCAGCATTGGTAGTAAAAGAAGCAGCTAACTACGATATAAATGTTACCAACGTAGCATTTAATACCGGTGCATCTTCAGACCATCAGCAATTATTTGCCAATGAACCCAACAACATCACTGTAACTCTTAAAAACAATGGACTGGATGCTGTGGGGGCATTTAATATACGCTTAACTGTAGATGGACACATTGAAACCATCAGGGTAGATGGTCTAGCTGCAGGAGCCACCACCACGGTAACATTCACAGGTTATGCTCCAACAACAACTGGAGAAGTCTCGATAAATATATTTGCAGACTCTGATAGTGAAATACCAGAAACCAATGAAACTAATAATATATTCAATATGCTGCGAACTGTGTTCTATAATGGATATAAAGGTACCAGATACACAAACGGCAGTGATATGGAAACCCAGAAAATATTTGAAGGCCAGTATGACCTAATATACTCCACTGGAACCTCTAAATACGTCAGCACTGGATGGACCAATCCATGTGTAGTGCAGTGGACTCCCGCAAACTATACTATACCTGCTGGGGCAACAATCACCCAGGTCAGACTTTATCAATCATACACCTGGAACCCTAGTACACAGGCACCGGACTTTATAGTAAACTTCAATGGAGTAAATGTAGATCCTATAGCTCACTACAGTGACACTAAGGGATATGGAAATTATGATTACCCATCTGGATACTATGTTTACGATGTAACATCCCAATTCAATGTACTGGGTAACACCATGCTGGTACTTAAAGGAAACCAGACCACACCTTCTCTCTACGGTGGATATATCGTTATAATTTACGAAGATCCTAACACCACCACCAAGAAGATATGGATTAATGAGGGCTCAGATCTTTTAAGATCCACTCCATCCTACTGTACCAATGATACTGAAGCAACAGCTTACGCCAACTTCAATAATGTATCAACTGGAGGTTTAAATACGGCTAAACTCATTGCCATACTGGCTTCAGCAGGCGATGCAGATAAAAGTAAATTCTACTTCAACGATCAGGAGTACACTGGATTCTGGGCAGATTATTTAACCTCTCCACAGATTGGATTTTCAAACTATGATGTAACTGCCGCACTATTAAATGGTTCCAATGTAGCTGGAATGCAGAGTTATTACAATAATGGTGATGGTGACAATATGTTCGCCATGTCTAATATTTTAATAACTTCCTATGATACACCAGTAGCAAGCTTCACAGCCAATGCAACTGATGTACCTGCATCATCAAGCATACAGTTCACTGATTCTTCTACTGGAGATATCAGTTCATGGGTATGGGACTTTAACAACGACGGAATACCTGACAGCACAGATCAAAACCCGGTATTTACCTATGATACTCCAGGTATCTACACTGTAAAACTGGTGGTAACTGGTAACGGTGGATCCAATGCCATGACCAAAAACTCATATATTGTAGTTAGAGACGTAACTGCTCCTACGGTACAGGCTAATGTTAAAGGCGGATCTTACAACACCAACAAAGTGGTAACTCTAACCATGAATGAGGCCGGAAATATTTACTACACTTTAGATGGTTCAACGCCAACTCAAACCAGTAAAAGATACACGGCACCTATTACAATGACTTCAAGTGCGACTTTAAAATTCATAGCCTACGATGAAGCAGGAAACCCATCTACAGTAGTTAGCGAGAAGTATGTCATAGATAAAACCGCACCAAAAGTGGTTTCAAGTAATCCTAAGACTAAAGCCACCAAAGTTTCCCGGACATCAGCTCTTTATATCAAGTTCTCAAAAAACATCAAGGCAAGTGTTAACTGGTCCAAAGTGTATGTAAAGAACTTAAAAACCGGTAAAAAAATCAAAATTAGTAAAGCTCTATCTGGCAGTTTATTAAAAATCAAAACATCTCTGCGAAGCAAAAACACTAGTTATGCAATATATATACCTGCATCTGCAGTAAGAGATATTTTAGGTAACAAACTGGCTAAAGGAATTACTATACGGTTTAAAACAAAATAAACTTTTTTTCCTTTTTTTTATTTTTTTAAAACGCTTTTATAAGCATTCAGTGTTTTTTCTGCCACAATATCCCAGGTGAAATTCTCTAAGATGTGTTGTTTTAAATTGTTATTTGGCGGAGAGTTATATGCTTCTTTTACGGCTTCTTTTATACTATTTAAATTAGAAGGGTCGCAGTAATGCACCAAATCTTCGAAATATTCAGTGGTACTGCCTCTATCGGTTGTTACTATGTTACATCCTGTTAGGGATGCTTCTAAGCTGGATATCCCTGGGGTCTCATACCAGCTCACAATAGCATGGGTATTGGCTGCAGCATAAGCAGAAGATAAAATAGGATCGTCGTGTGAGATTTGCTCTATGAATGTCACGTTCCCATTAAATGATTCCTTTTCGCACTGAACAGTGTAGTTACCTGGTAATTTATCTCCAATAAGAACTAAAGGAATATTTTCACTATTTGCAGCTTTTATAAGATTTAAAGTATTTTTACGAGGGTCAATACGGGCTACAGATAGAATAAAATTATCTAAATCGTATCTCTCTTTAAATAATTCTGGGGTGGCATTTAAGAATTTCTCATCCACAGCATTAGGAACCACGTGGATAATTTCCGGGCTTAAATGAAATTGCTTCACCATTAAATCCGCTTCAATCTGGGAGTTAGGTAAGATTGCTTGGGCTAAAGAGAGTGTTTTAATCTGCTGCTTTACAAAACCCATCTTAATTTGAGTTATTTCAGAGGCAGTCCACCTCTTGATTAAATTAGAGGCACTGAACAACTTATCATAAACACTTCCCACGTTATGGATGCTCTTTTTATATAATCTGTGCCTTAATTTAGAGCCGGTGGTCCTTAACATCTCATCAAAGTCCCAGTAAATAGGAGATAGTACCATAGGTTTATTTTGTCTTTGGCAGTTAAGGGAGTGGAGGTATGTTTCGTGGACCCGGGTGATGTTAAATAAATGCACCAGGTCATAATCTTTTAAATCTGGGTTGAAATCTGTTTTTAAATCTATTTCAACACCTAAATTTTCTAAAAATTCCTTAGTTCTAAGTAACTGGATAGTGTCTCCACCTACCACATCAAATAAATCCTCTCTACTCTGGAATAAAACCTTCAATAAAACGCACCTTTGCTTTTATATTGTAAAAAAGTATATTCATTATATTCTATACCTATATTGATATAAGATTAACTAATTTTCACATACCGGAGAATAATTCATGGACATAATCAGATATATCAAAGAAAAACTAAAATCAGAAGACTACCGCGTCCTGGTAGAAAACTTCTTCTCACTATCAGCACTACAAGTAGTGGGCTATATACTGCCCTTAATCACAGTTCCTTATTTAACCAGAACTCTAGGAGTAGCCAATTATGGATTAGTTAACTTTGCCATGGCACTCATGGCCTACTTTAAGATACTAACTGAATACGGATTTGGTTTGTCTGCTGTAAGGGAAATATCTATACATAGAGATGATCCAGAGAAGGTCTCGGAGATTTTCTCAGCTGTGATGATTATTAAAATTTTGTTGACTGTATTGGCTTTTTGTATTTTGTACGTTGTAGTGTTTTCGTTTTCCAAGTTTTCATCCAATGCCTTGATGTATTTATTAGCCTTTGGATGGGTCATTGGTTACACCATATCGCCCATGTGGTTCTTCCAAGGCATGGAACGGATGAAGTATATAACTATATTGAATGTTTTAACAAATTTGATATTTGTCTTTGCTATATTTGCAGTTGTTAGAAGTGCTGCAGACTTTATATTTGTTCCTTTACTTTATTCGTTGGGGATTATAATCTCGGGTTTAATTTCTTTGGTGATTATTTATAGAACATTTAAGGTAAGGTTCCATATTCCTTCTCGCAGCTTCATTGTTGAAACATTTAAAGACAGTACCAACTTCTTCTTATCAGGAGCATCAGCTTCCATCTATACTTCCAGTAACACATTCTTCTTAGGGATTTTTACTAATAACACTGCTGTTGGTTATTATTCGGCTGCTGAGAAGCTTTATGTTGCCATGCAAGGATTATATGCTCCCCTTTTACAGGTAATTTATCCATACATGGCTAAAACAAAAAATAAAGTATTTCACCGTAAAATATTTAAATCAGTAACTGCTTTAAATGCAGTTTTTTGTGTTCTATTGATTGTATTTAGTGGATTTATTGTAAATTTACTCTTTGGACCCGCATTTGGGCCAAGCACAGGAGTACTGCAGATACTAGCTGTGGCATTGATAATAGTCATCCCCTCCATGATACTGGGCTACCCATTTTTAGCAGTACTGGGCCAACAAAAATACGCCAATGGAAGTGTGGTAATCGGGGCAGTTGTACACTTGGGCATGATTTTGGTGATTTCTTCCTTCATGAATATTTACCTTGTCGCGGGCTTGGTGGTTTTCACGGAGTTGGTAGTGCTGAGCATACGCGCATATGGGGTAAAACGACATAAATTGTGGTGAAAAACTTATTTGTGATTGAAACTTAGAATAAACCACTTTTAAAAACCAGGTTGAAAACCCTTTCACTGGACTTATCATCCTGGAACTTGTTAACGATGTCGTTTACAAGTTTCCTCTCTTTTTTATAGTAAATAGGATCATTTATGCAGTTGTCCAACTCTTGCAGGAAATCTTCAAATTCAGTAACTTTAGGCCCTGGAGCCCAGAAATCATAAGGCTCTAAGATCAGGCCTCTGAAATTAGAATAGTCTTCTAAATCTGTTGGAGTGAACAGCATTGGTTTGTTTAAAAGTAAAAAATCGAAATAAATTGAGGAGTAATCTGTTATTAGGATGTCCACTGCTCCTAAAAAATCGTAAAGATCTAAAAATTCCTCTTGAAGTTTTTTAGATGTGATTAATTTTAAATTTTTGGAGTTTTTTATTGTTTTTTTATAGTGATTTTCTTCAAAAGGATGCATTTTAATCAGGAATAAAATATTGTTATCTTCTAAATATTCCAAGAAAGTTTCTTCTTCGTAATTTTCTAAGTTTAAAATGTTTTGGAAAAGTTCTCCCTCATTTCGTTCAAAACCCTGGCGATAAGTCGGGGCAAAAAGGATGATCTTATCGTAATTCAAGTCGTGTTCAATTAATTTGAAGAGATTGGCCTCACTCTTTTCAGTTTTAAATAGTTTATCAGAGCGTGGTTGGCCGGTGTTATATATTTTTCTAGGGTCCATATAAAAACAGGCAGATAGGGAGCTGCGCATTATATTAGAAGTACTAATTAATATGTAGTTGTGGTCTCTACTGGGAAAAGGTAAAATTTCATTGTCATTTTTATTTTCAGCATAACCCATGGCCTTCAAGGGCATTCCATGCCAGAGGTTTATTGTGGTTTGCTTGGGTGATTTAATATCCATGAAATTCTGATGGGTGGTCACTATGTATTTGGATCTGAATAAGTGGTAAAGACCTGATTTTGAGAATTTTAAATATTGGGGGACATTTATATTGTTATTTTTTTCATCTACTTGCCAATGTAGTTTGTATTCATTGTCCAGGTTGTTTTCAATGAAGTAGTCATAGAATGCTTTTGAATTATCTGTAAAATCAGGAATACTCTCAAATGCAATCTTTTTTTTATTCTTGGGTATAAATCGATTGCAGATTTTATAGATGGTTCTTTTTAGTGGTTCAGTGTTCATGGTGGTCCTCAATTAGTAAGTATGAAATTATTTGTTTATTATGATTTATATTTTACAGCAATGAGAAAAAAAATTTAAATGGGATAAGAAAATAAGATAAAAAAAATAATCATATTGGATTATAATCTATTTTCTTTTTTAATGAAATAATTTAATTGATCACGAATAACATCACTTAAACTGTACTCAATTTCGCATCCTAATTGTTGTATCTTGTTGGTGTCAGCTAGGAGAATAGGAACTTCTGCGGGCCTAAACCTATTTGGGTCAAAGTTAACTGGAATATCTCCTTTGTCCGTTTCAACGATTATTCCTTTATCTTCAATCTGGAAATCAATTTGATCTTCCAGCATTAATTGATCAACTTTAGTTTTATCAAATTTAATGCCAAAAATCTCTGAATTATCATTTTCAGTGGGATTTTCTACGATTTTTTTATTATTCATGGTCTTAATTTTATTAACTTCCCATCCTGCTTGTTCTAATCCTAATAATATGTAACTTAAAACAGAGTTTGTTCGCATAGATCCTTGATTATAAACTTCTCCAGAAACTCCTTTCTCAGCGAGTAATAAATAACCATTCACAATATCTGTTACATGAGACCAGTCACGGAAAGCATTAATATTTCCAATGGAGATATCTTTAATTTCCTTGAATTTCAATTTCATTATTTGATTGGTTATAACTGATGTAACGAACATCAACCCTCTACCCGCACCTTCATGATTAAAAGCTCGAGAGACTACTGTATCTAAACCATAAGAATGATAATAATTTCTCATTAAAAAATCACCGTAAACTTTAGAAACAGCATAAGGAGACATTGGCCGTAAAGGGTTGGTTTCTTTAATGGGAACTTCAGGGATATCTTCTACTGGAGGGAATATGACTCCATATTCTTTCTGTGCTTCTTGAAGATGTTTATGTGAAGAAATTACTAGACCATATTCTTCACTGGAACCGGCAAAAATAGTTTTTGCATCAGAATCTTTAATCCTTAAAGCTTCAAGTAAATTTGAAGTTCCTAAACAATTAATTTGCTGAGTTTCCATGGAATTTTCAAATGAACGGGCCACAAATGATTGGGCGGCTAAATGAAAAATGTAATCAGGATTTGATTGATCAATTGCTTGTGCTAAAGATGATATATCTGTAAGGTCGCCTTCAATGAGGTTAATGTTTGATTGTATGCTTTGATCTGTAATATTTTTAGAATTTGCGCCATCAGCTCTTCTACGGATGAGTCCAAAAACATTTGCATTTTGGTCAATTAGTTGTTTTGCTAGATATGGTCCTACAAATCCTGTTACTCCTGTTATAAGGACATTTTTATTATTCCAATGCATTAACATTTCTCCTTTATATTTCAGATTAATAACATCATTATGAAAAAATATGTTTGAATTATTCAACTTTTTTTTTTATTTGTTATAATACTATTCTATAAATTCTATCTTTTTTTAGAGACTATATTCTTTATTAAATAGTATTCATTTTTACTTATTCCTTTCAATAATATTAAAAATCCAAAATATATTCCTATTCCGAGAAGAATTGAAAATAATATTCCCATTAGTCCGCTTAATCCTAAATAGTATATCACTAATGCCATTATTGATGAGGAAATTATGCATTTTACAATAAAAAGGGGATCCCATTCAAATTTTATTTCCCTGAAACTGAAGAAGGATATTATAGAAAATAGTATAATATATGTGATGACTGATGATAAAGCAGCACCAATTATTCCTATTAAAGAAACTAAATATATATTTAATGTTATATTGATAATTGCTGAAATGATATAACTAAAAGCAATCAAGTTATTCTTTTTAAATAACATTAAAATATTTGAGAACATGTTTGATAAATTAAAAAACAAATCACCTATTGCAATAATACTCACTATTATGAATGATCCTACAAATATTGATGTTGTTAAAATGCTTAATAACTGTTTTGAGAGAACAGCAATACCAAAAAGAGCGGGTAAACCTATCATCAAAAATAGCTTAAATGTAAATGTAAGATATTTTTGCATTGCGTCATCTTTGTTTTCAAAAAGTCTAGTTATTGTTGGAAAAAATACTGTGCTTATAGGAGCATATAAAAAACTTAGAACTGAACCTAATATGTAGGATGCTGAGTAAATACCCACAGCGGATGGGTCTAAATAATATCCAATGATGTATCTATCTCCTGAGCTCATTATCATCATTGAAAGATTAAACGGAATTAAAGGAAGACTAAATTTAATATAATGTTTTAGAAGAGAAAAACTGGGCGTGGTGATGCTAACTTGAGATTTTATTATTGGCACTCCAATTAAAAAAATTCCAAGCCTTATTAAGACCAGTGATAAAAAAGCTCCTAATAATCCGTATCCATTCAAAACTGTAAACGATACTATTATTATTTCAAAAATATTTTGGGATAATAATAACATAGAATATTTTTTAATTTGATCAAATGAAATAAAATATCTGAATATTATTTGATCTAAAGTTGTCAAAAAAAGTATTAAAGCAGTTATTTGAACAAAAATAGTATTTTTAATACCACCAAATAATGATGAAGCAATTGGATTAGCAAAAATAAATATGAATAGTGAAAAGGCAACAGCGGATATCATCATTGCTATGATGATTGAATAAACGCCTTTTCTTAGTTTTTTCTGATTTTTTTCTGCTGATAAAAATCTTGTCATTGAATACTCTAATTGTAATAGAGCAAGAGGCATTAAAATAGTAACGGTAACTAACATTTGGGCCCATATTCCATAGGGTTCAGCTCCTAATGTTTTAGTTAAAACGGGTAAAAGGATAATATTTTTGCCAGTGTTTGAGATATGAGCTACACCTGAAATACCAATATCTTTGAGGAATTTTTTAAAAGAAATCATTTTATCCCAAAAAATAAATGTCGCTTAATTCACTAGAATATATTTTATTTTTAAGGATAGGTGATATTTGTGTAGTATTAAAAAATAAAGTCATGGCTATTCTATCACCTGACCAATCTCTAATTTCTATGGTTTTTTCTAAGGTGTTATATCTGCTTAGATAAATATATCCTTTTTTTATAAGTGTTGGATTGTGCATAGTATAATTTGTAAAACCATGATATCCTAAAAAGTTACCATAACTGGGTAAAATATATCTTCCAGATAATTCATCGGAATAAATTTTATATTTGTGATCTTTGTATTTATAAATCCATTTTGCACTATAAACTTCCTCTTTCCAAATATATTCTGAATTTAATTGCATTTTTATGGAGGGATTTATACTTTTTTCCATATTTTTTAAACTTAAAGAAATAGATGATGGTGCTGAATCATTTGTTATTTCATATATAAATCCTACATTGAAAAGAAAATAGGGAACTAGAACCAGAATGGTTATAATCTTCAATTTATCTGATTTTTTTAGATTAATATTTACTTTTGGAAGTTTATTCAAGCTTTTTGTTATAAAGCTTAGTAAGTAACAACCACCTATAATACAAAATGGTGATAAAATAAGCATAATAATATGGTAAATTCGGTTAGTACCTATTTTACTGGAGAAGAATGGAACTATAATACTTAGAATTATTACTACAAATCCAACAATAGCCATTATTTTATATTCTGTGTTGATCTTATTACTATCTTTGCTAAAAATAAGTTTTAGCATACCTATTATTACAAAAAAGTTTACTACTTGATATAAATATTTGGCTATGTCATGAATAGGACTCAATGTTTCTTTTTGACCTAATATCTTTAAAACATCTGGATTTTTGTTTAAAGGATTTAAAATTTCCCCAATATTTGATGTAATATGATTTCCAATTCCCACAATTTTTGCAAATGTGAACGATGAAGATATATAAATATACCATGCCATTATTGTCACTAAAAATAATAGAATGAATGTTCCGTTAAATAAATTTAATTTTTCTGATAATCTAGATCTTTTAATAATTCGTTTAGCTAATAAAGTTATAATGCTAATTATTAGGAAGAGCATGAAAATATATGCTAGTCCATAGTGAGAAAATATCAAACATATACTGAATATGACAATTAATAATTTTTTACTAACACTTTCTAGGGTTTCATCTACAATTAATAGCAATATCAATACAAAAAATATTTCTGCAATTTGTTGCTTGGCTAGGGAAATCATTACACTGTAAAATGCAGAAAATGAGATAAGAAAAAAAGTTCCTAAAAAAGCAACTTTTTCTTCTGTTATTTTATTGTATGTTTGGTATAGTGTTAATGGAACAAAACTAAAAAGAAAAGGGTAAACTATTTTAAATAGCCATGTAAAGTCCAAATTTAGCATTTTTATATATATTACTGGGAGCACAGAATTACTAAGATTTGAATTATAAGAGTGTTCAATTGACCAATCCCAGAACAAATTTATCTGAGTTAGTTGTGTAAAATATGATTCAATGTGTATATCAAATCCAGTCAAGTAAAGAGATATGAGTGATTTATGAAATAAAAGAGATATCGATATTAAAAAAATTACAAAGGGATATAACTTTTTAGGTATAAATCTATCAAATGATACTAAAATTACAATTGTAACTATTAAAACAATCAAAATAAGTAATAAAATATTACTACTGTAAAAATTGACTAAATAAGATCCCATTATACTAATAAATGGTAACAAAATTAAAAATAAAATGGGAAAATATATATTTTTTCCTAATTCTAAATATTTTGTAGGAAAAAATTTTTTCCTATCTCTTAAATAAACAAAGATACTCAGTGTAATTATAATCATACTTGTTGAAAATAGAATGGATAATGTTGAAAATGGTTTAATCGCAATATAAGGATAAAAAAAATTCATTAAAAAACCTAAAATGATTAAAAAACCTATACTTATGCCTACACACAAAACAAGATTTTCAACAGCATCGGTATGAATTTTTAATATTCTAATAAGAAGAAAACCAGGTACAAAAGTAAGATATAAAAAACCTACTAGATTCCTTAGTAAAGGGATGCCTATTCCTAAAAAATCCATTGAAATTAAACCTATAATTGATAATTGTAAACAAAGGATTATTATCATGAATGGTTTAAGAGGCATTTCATTAAGCTGGAACAAGTTAACTATTTTCATTTTCACTAGCAACTCCTTCAAAAATATAATTTAAGTTTTTATTCATTTTTAACCAAGAATACTTTTTTTCCATCAATTTCTTACCATTTGAACCAATTGTGCGTCTTAATTTTTCATCATTTAGTAGTTTAATTATATTATTTATGAATTCTTTTGTGTCACTTGCTAAAATGATATTTTTTCCATTTTCAACATCAATTCCATGAACTGCTTCTGGAGAACAGATAATAGGTATGCCTAGAGCCATAGATTCTAATACTCTTGTTTTAATACCGTAACCATGAATAGGCAATATAATTATGGACGAATGTACTAAATAATCCTTCACATCGTGTACATATCCTGTGACAACAACTGAAGGATCATTCTTAGATATATTCAATATAGATCTAGGGGGTTCTTTACCGATGATAAATAGTTTAATATCAGGAAATTTATTTTTTATGATTGGATAAATTTTTTTATATAAATATAATACTGATTTTTGGTTATGTGTGGAATTTAAGCTTCCTAAAAATGCTAAAGTTGGAAAATTTTCTTTTAAATTATTAAAATTGAAATCTAAAGATATTCCATATGGTATTATTTCAAGAGTTAAATTAGGATTGTCTTTTAATAATAGTTCTTTTTCTTCTTCGGTAACGGTTAAACATAAATTATAATTTGCATAGTATTTTTCTAGATTTTTCATACGTTTATAATCAATTAAGTAATAAATTTTTTTAAAGATTTTTTTCTCATTTTGATAAGCTTCTTGCATGGCCTTTGATAGACTGCATGATTCAGCAATTTTCTTATTATCAAAATTCAGTGCATAACTAATCATTGAAGGTTCATTGACAAAAATCAAATCGAAATGATTTTTAGATACTAAATCCTTGATTTTATCATACATTTGCCATGAAAAACGATAATCATAAATATTTTTGAAGTTTATTCGACATTTAAGTATTCCTTTGATATATTCCTTCAAATATTGTTTTTTTCGTTCTTTATTTGATTCAGGGAGGGTAAAAGTAAAAACATCATTACAATATTTTTTTGCATAATCTTCAGGATCATCAGGATATTTAAAAGATACTAGGCTTAATTCATGACCACAATCTTCTTTTAAGTATTTTAAAGCGTTTAAAACTCTGTAAGAGAATGCATTAGTTGTTTTTTTGAAGGGAATTTGGTGGCAAATGATTAATATTTTAATCAGCTTCACCTCTTATTACTTTTTTAATTAATGTAGCATTGGCCAATGATCTATTTTTAATATTTTCATGATTATTAGAAAGTTGACTACTTATTTCTTCTCTTTTTTTCCAAGTTTCTTTTATTTTATTTAGATAAATATAGTAGTCTAAATCTTTTACATTAAAGATACTTTCAATATTCATCATTCCCAATACGCCTTTCATTCTAGGTGAAGGATAAGTTACTGCTAAAAAAGGAATGTTAAGATTAGCTGCTGCAATTATTGAATGTAGGCGTTCTCCAATTAAAAGATCTAAGTTTCCAATAATTCCTTTTAACTCAGCAGCCTTATATTCATTAGTAATAATTCGCAGAGGTTCTTTATTTTCCAGGAGATTATATATATCTTCTATGATCCATCTGTCATCTTGATCTTTCTCTGGGCCGAATACATGAGAAATCAAGACTATGTTAACATTTAATTCGTCTGATAATTGTTGGATGATCTGTGCCATCATTTCAATATATTTTTTGTATTTATCTTCCTTTTTAGGAATTTCTGGGAAGCAGTACTTTGAAGTAGTCATCCAGCTTAAAGTTATACCAATAAGTGGTTTCTCTTTAGATATGTTTTCCTTTTTGAGAAGTTCATATGACTGATCAATAGGCAAAGATTTCATTAGAAAACCAGGATCTGCAGTTACAAACATAGGAACTTTGTTAATCCCTATCTTTCTTAGATAATCATAACTTATTTGTTCTCTTAAAGTTATTAAGTCCAATTTATTTAAAATATGTCTAGCTAGGAAAACCCACAAAGTACTTCCTTCACGACCAACACCCCCCCCAAATATCATAACCGATTTTTTAAGAGATTTGAAGAAAACAACAAAAGGAAGATAGCTAATTGCAGTAATAAGGCTGTCATGCCCCACAATAACTAAATCTACATTCAAATATTCTTTCCAGATGTTTCCCTTAAAAATTTTCAGTGCTATTCTTTTCCCAAATAAACGATAAAAAAATAAAAATAAAAAATGCTGGAAAGTTAAAAATCCAAAAATAAAAATTTTATTTAATTTACTAGTTGCATTGTTAATAAAACTCATATGAAAGCAGTTTAAAACATCAATAATCTGTGCTTTATTTCCATATTCTCTTTTATCAAAATCCGGATGGAAAGAAAAGAGTTTAATATTAAATTCGCCTAATTTTTTAAGCGATTCATAAATACCCTCTAATATAGCAACTTCTCCTTTGTTTTGGCTGGGTACTTCTTCTGCAATTATAATTTTAATCAATTCTTTCACCTAATTTAATTCCTTTTTTGGATTGGATTACTCTCCTAATGATAAAACTCATTAAAGGCCATAAAAATTTTTTCATAGCTATTTGATATTTAATGTAAGATATGATTGAATTAACATAATCTTTAGAATTGGGGGATAGTAATTGTTTGTTATCGTAAAGGGGCACTTCTTTTCCTAGAAACTTCAATATTTTTAAACGAGCAGAAATACTTTTCTTTTTAAAGTTAAGCATTTTTTCATGGGATGTGCTGTTTATTTCAGCATTATCTATATTTTTAAGTGAAATGTTTTTATTTTTAATTCTATTAATAAAATTCCGCCCTTTCTCACTTCTTACTATAATCATAGATTCTCCTGCATTATTTTTAAGCAAATTCGGTATCCAAGCATCAGCAAATGAGATATCTGCTAATTCACTACTACCATCGTTGCATAAAAAGCACCTTTTTGGAGTAAATAATGATAATATACTAAATGCTATAGTATACGGAATATCTGTTTTGGTGTTATCTTTCATCTCAACTGAAAAATAACCAGGCCAACCTTTGCCTCTGTAACTTAATTTGGATATTTCTTTTTTGGATATATTGCTAGTTTTCATTAAAAATTCTGTTCCAATATATGTGGGTCGTTTTCCACAGAACAAACCAAAACACAAGACTATTTTTTCTTTAAGAATAGGATTTATTTTTTGGGCTTTTCTTATTCCCTGTATTTGACATGAAGTTCCTACTATTGCAAATTTTTCATTTTTCTTTGAATTTAGAATTTCAATTAGTACTTCATTTGAGGGAACAGGGCAATATTTAGATTTAGATGATTCCAATATTTCTTTTTTGGTTCTAGCAATGAAAGGTTCGGCTTCTAATGGATTAGTCTCTTTCATTCGGGTTACTAATGCACCATCAATAAACCCATTTTCCAGTGCTGTAATCAGTAATTGGGTTACAACTCCGCCTGATGAAGAATTAAATCTTATATAATTATTTTGTGAATGACCCAAATAATTCTCTAAAATATTTCCTATCAAAATGTTTGCAGGGATTTTTTTGAAAATTTCTAGGTTTAAACTGTCAAAATCCACATAATATCCCGGACAAACAGAATAACATTTATTACAATTATTACATTTCTTTGCATCGATTTTAGGAACATATGTTCCTTTTTTTGGATTGAGTTCTAGTTTAATAGATTGTTCCGGACATATGGCTGAGCATGTTCCACAACCCATACATAAATCGTTGTAAAAAACGTCACTAATTGATTGAATTATCATTATCCTCTCTTTTTTTGCAATTTAAGTATTATGATGGCCTTTAATGTATTATAAAGTAGATACAAAAGGAAAGAAGGCAACATATAAATTGCTTTCCATCCAAAGTTGCGTTTCAGAAATATTATATGATTTCTAAAAGCATAATAGTGATATCTCCTGAAAGATGATACATTACAACCTCCAGTTTCTGCTCTTCCGTGGTGTGCGATAGCTTTTGATTCGAAATATAGATTGTAACCTAATTTACGAATTCTAAAGTATAGATCGCTTTCTTCTCTGAAATATGTGCCTCCATAAGCTTTTTCTTCGTAGCCCCCTACTTTTTCCATTACTTTCCGGTCAATTAAAGACCATGATGGCGCATCTTCAATTTTCTGAATGTGATCAAGTTCTAGGTCCCATTTTAAATAACCAATTCCAACCCATTTATTAAGTACATATGGTACATCCATATTTTCACGCACTTTATCTGCTTTATAGTTCCATACACGCCCCAAAAACCCTTTAGTTTCTTCTCGCCTTGTAAAAGTTCGGGGTGCTACTGCTCCAACTTTTTTATTTTCTTCTTTTAATTTCTTATATGTTTTTATCAATGTTTCTAAACAACTAGGATCTAGGGTTAAGTCATCTTCTATGTTTAAAATAAGTTCGCCTTTAGAAAGTCCGATTCCAATATTTCTATTACGAGGTAGCCCTTGATTGACTGAATTTTTTTTATAAATTATTCTAGAATCTGATTCAACATATTCTTGAGCTATTCTCTCTGTATTATCAACTGAACCATCGTCACAGATTATTAGCTCCCATTTTGGATAAGTTTGGTTTATTATGCTTTCTATGGATGGTTTAATCATCCCTGCCCGGTTATATGTGGGAAGGATGACTGAAATTAATTTTGAGTTCTCATCATTATTCTCAATCATCATATCACTCTTTATCATCAATACTTTTTTTATCCCCTCTTTTAATTTTGACCGACGCTGTTAGTGAATTTATCAGATTTCGAGCGGTTTCTGATGATTTTACAAAATTATAAATAGGAGTATCATTAAATTCGAAAATAATTCTGTCTTGGATGAAAGTAACATTTAAAAAGAATTTTTCGGAAAAACTCATTTCAAAATTATCTATTCCTGAAACACACTCCATTATGAATTTTTTGTCAAATAAATAAGGGAAGTAAATCATTTCGTTATTGTTGTAAATTATATTGGTTATATCATCAAATTTGTTCAATGCCATTTTGAAAACTTTTCCCCAGCCTTTAGAATAAGCATATTTTTCACATTCTTCGATATTTATTTCGTTTCTGATGTTATTTAAGTGTATAAAATCTAGAAGTGATATACTTCCATGCCCAAAGATACTATGGACTAACATTAATATCATGGTTGAATTATAATTAAGACCCTGAAATTTTATACCAAATATTTCATCTTCTTGAATTGATTGCAGCAGAAATTCAGTATCAATAAAATCAACTCCCATATAACAAATTTCAGTATAAATATCTAATTTCATATTTCTATTTTTAAGTGCTGTTTCAGTAATCCCTTTTTGAACACAAATCATTCCTTTTTTCTCTAAAGAATCTATTAAACGAATTCGGTCTTTATTCCGAACAAAAATATCTACATCTCTTGGAACATGAGATACAGTACTACACGCTTTTATTACAGCATAATCTATATTTAATTCAGCGGCACAAGTTTTAATAATTTCTAAAGTTTTTTTAAGATCAATCAAACTTTTCATTTCGCTTTCTTTTTTTTGCTTATTTTCAGATATTTCATGCCCATGTTCTTTTAATTTTTCTATGAGTATGTAATACAAACCATTTTTGGAAGCTATTTTTACAACGGGTTCTATGTCTGATTTATCATTTAATTTTATATTTGGTGAAAAACTGTAATTTGGGTCTATAATTCCCAGAAGAAATTTAAGTGATTCTAATTTGTTCATCAAATCCCTCTAGTTTTATTAAATTGTTATAAATTTTTTTATTAAGTTCTGTTTTAGATTCACTAGCATCTAATTGAATAAAATTGTATTCTTTTGAAAGATCTTGGTAAAAACGAAGTATCTTTTCGTAATATGCAATTGGTACTGTAACATCAAAGGAGTCATCCATTCTTGAACAAAAAGTTTCTAGGTTACCATTCAGAAAAAAAGTGTAGTCTGGTTTTGGCAATATTTTTAATATTATTTTTGATTTTTCACCAAAAAGATCATAAAAGAATTGATAAAAATATCTATCACATACAGCTATTCTATTTTTATATCTGATTTTGATGATTATGTATGTTGTAAGAGCATATAAATAACCAAAAAATTTCTTAAAAATCTTAGATAATCTAAAAACTCTTTTCTCTGAGATTTCAGATACTTTATCCTTTCTAGGACTTAAAATAGTTTCATACTTATTAAAAAAGGGTAAAATATTTAGAGTAATATAAATTGTTTTCATATACTCCGCATCAATATGGGCGTCATTTAATTTTTTAACTAACATATTGGCCTGTGTTGTTTTTCCACTACCATCTATGCCCTCAATTGCAATTATAATCACTAATCACCTTTTCATAAAGTTTTAAAATTTGATCTGTAGTAATTTTGAGTTTAAATTTTTGGTCTATAATTTGTTGAGCATTACTACCCATTTTTTGGGTTTCGTTTTTATGTTTTACTAGGAACGTAATTGCGTCTGCAAGTTCAGTTACGTTATTTTTTTTTATTAGTATTCCGTTAATTCCTGTTTTTACTATTTCCGAGATTCCTCCAACATCAGTCGCAATGATTGGTTTACCCACAGCCATGGCTTCTAACATGGAAGTGGGATAGTCGGCTATTCCAACCATGTCTAAAAAAGGAGCAACATAAAAATCACTTGTAGCTAAATATTCATTTAAATTATTCAATAATCCTAATGGGATGATACTATTTTCCAACCCATAATTCTTTATTTTCTTTTTTATGTCATATATTAAATCCATATCTACATCTAATTTATCTGGCTTAATATATCTCTCCAAAGGTTTATTTAAGATCATAAACAATTTAATGTCTGGATTTTTTTTTGCAGCGATCTTTAGAGCATCTAATAAAACTAACAATCCTTTTTGTTTGGTTAAACTTCCAATATATATAATTAATGGTGTTTCAGATCCAAAGTTATAATCTGATCTGATTTTAGACAATATTTCAGAGTTTTCAAATTTATAAAGATCTGTATTAATGCCGATTGGAATTACTTGAATAGTTTTAGATTCTAAACCTGTTTTAATAAGAGATTTTTTGACATTTTTGGTAACCGCAATTACCTTATTTATATTGGAAAAGAAAAATCGTGAAAATGTATTATTTGATAAAATTTTAACTAAGCTGCCACCAGAAGGTTCTATAGGGCAATAAATAGTATGTATTGAAGGTATTTTAGAAAATTTCGCAGATAATCCTGTAATTAATGCTGGCATAGAATAGCCAGAGTGCCCATGAATAATATCAAAATTTTTATCTTTATTTAACTTTATTATTTTAAGGATTGATTTATAAGCAAATTCTGCACCGTATCGAGCTGATAAGTAATCTGCTGATATGGGTATGGTTTTGATGTCTATTCCATCATAAGCAAAACTTTTATCACAGAAATTTCCCGGATGACGGTGTGGTGTGGTAACTATAGTAATATCATGTCCATCATCAGCCATTCTTTTTGAAAGTTCCACTACATTATTTACATGACCTCCAATAAATGCACTTCCGCAAGAATTACCAATTTCTGGGCAAAGAATACATACATTCATTTTTTTCCTCCAAGATAGCCCCATGACATTCTAGCAGAATATAATAATCTTCGAAGTTCACTAATCCCATTTTTCCTTAAAACTTGTTTAAGGGCTATTGGAACATAATTAATTGAGATGTAATACTCACGGAGTATATTATTAACAATTTGGTTAATTTCTTCATTAGATATTTCATTGTAAGAAACAATTGCCTTTTGATGTCCTTTGTCATCTAAATATTCATTGGGATCATCTGTAAGCAAGTAATCATTTTTTTTACACCATTCATAGAATTCTGTTCCTGGAAATGGAGAAGCAACTGAAACCTGAAGGATATCTGCCTTTGTTTCTTTTATTATTTTTTTAGTATTCTCAATGGTTTCTCGTGTCTCACCAGGTAGTCCAATAATAAAATCACCATGTAAAAGCAAACCTGCTTTTTTACAATCATGTGCAAATTGTTTTATACCCTTCACACTTATGTCTTTTTTAATATTATCTAAAATAAACTGATTTCCAGATTCAAATCCAACAATAAGTAACCTACAGTTTGTTTTTTTCATATTAACCATGGTTTCATAGTCTAAACCAACCCGAGCATTGCAAGCCCAAGTTATTTTCAATCCTCTATTTTTATATTCTCTGCAAAACTCTAAAACTCTTTTTTTATCAATAGTAAATGTGTCATCTTCAAAGAATACCTCTTTAACGTTAGGTAAATTTTTTTCAATCCATTCCAGTTCATCCAAGACACTTGAGACTGCTCTCACTCTGTATTTTCGACCCATAAGTGTCTGAGGCCAGGAACAAAAGGTACATTGGAACGGACAACCTCGACCTGTAAAAATTTGGACTTCTGGGGAAAGAGAACTTCCTAAAAAATAGTCATCGATATTAAGGAATTTTTCATATATTTTAGAAACAAATGGTATGGTGTCTAAATCCTGTGAAGATGAAAGATTCCTATTTGGATTGTTTATTACTACACCTTTATCTTTGTAAGAAATTCCTGCGATTTTTTTAAAATCTTCACCATTTTCTAATTTTTCAGAGAGTTCTTTTAATGTAAAATCATATTCAAAACGGGTTACAATATCTATTGATTCATTTTCCAGTATTTTTTCAGCAAATTGGGATCCTGTGGGGCCTACTAATGCAATTTTCACAGTATCATTATAATTTTCTTTGATATATTTTGCAACTGATATATCATTGTTTAAACTGGGAAAACTACTGTCCATAACAATTAATTTAGGTTTAAATTGTTTTATATCTTTTAAAACATCTTTTTTTTCCCAATCTCGTGCAGGAGCATCAACTAATTTGATTTCATGATAGTGATCGAGTGTTGCTGCAGCATATGAAAGCCAAATTGGATAATAAAGGGTTCCACCTCTTCCAGTATCTTGCCATCTCATTCCTCTTCCAAAATGAGGCATATATGGTGGATTGAGTATATAAATTTTCATTTAAAAACACCTCTTAACATACCTACTCCGTATCCATATAACCATATATTTATAAGGGAAAAAAATGTGGTAAAACCACATTCTTTGTTGTAGGTAAAGATTATGCTAATTACTAAAATTCCTAAAATACTCAGAATTATTAAACTGATAAAGATATACATGCAAATATTATAAAATAATGATAATATCCCTAGTCCTATTAAAATTAAAACATATAACATTGGTGCAAAGTGAAACCATTTTCCCATTTTAGGATGCATTTTAGTAGATTGCATCCGGCCTAAACCGTAGTAATATGCCATTTTAATGAATTTTTTCCAGCTGGGTCTTCTATAGTGGTCTACTTTAGCAAAAGGAGTATATAATATTCGATAACCTTTTTTTCTAATTCTATAATCTAATTCTTCATCATCAGTGGTTATTAATCTATGATTGAATCCATTTACTTCTTCCAAGACTTCTTTTTTATACATCACGTTACATGTGGGATTATGATGTATTTCGGTCACTTCCTCTCCTTCAAAGGCGTATCTAGCGCCGGGTTTACTTAAAATAGATAGCACAGACCCCACACATTTTGCAAAAGGGCTATCATTTTTTGGAGTTAAATTTGGACCTCCAACAGCAGCTACATCATTTTCAAATGGTTTTAGAAGCTCTAAAATCCATTTTGGATAAGCTACACAGTCCGCATCAGTAAAAAGAATATATTTTCCATTAGCTTTTTTAGAACCTAGATCTCTAGCTTTGGAAACTCCTACTCCTCCAGTTTCAATGTACTGAAAATTAAAATTCCAGTCATGATTTATAATAAGCTCTTTGGTATTGTCTGTTGAACCATCGTTTATAATAACCAGTTCAATCAGGTCATGGGGATAATCAATGTTTTCCATGGATTGAAAACATCTTTTTAATATGTTTCCTTCATTTTTCATAGGGATGACTATTGATACAAGTGACTTTGCCATAATAACACACTAACAATAATTGATTAGCATATATTTTGTAATTTTTATATCATTTAAAATTAAATTTCATTTAAAAATAGTAAATTTATTATTATTATTTTATTCACTAGAATTACTATAATAATCAGACCGTTTTAGGAATTTTCTATTTATCATGTAATTTACATGTCTCCAGCCGTCTTTAATGGAACTTAACTTAGCTTCGCCGCCTCTAACACGGTAATTAATAGGGGTCTGGAATATTTTCAAATCTTTTTCGGATGCTTCAATCACCATTTCAATGGCAAATTCCATCCCTGGAGATTTCAAATCCAATTTATCAATAGAACTCTTTTTAAAAGCGCGCATACCACAATGAGTGTCTTTCACATCTGATTTAAATAAAATATTTAACATTTTGGAAAGCATAGGGTTTCCAAGGTATCTGTGCAATGGCGGCATAGCACCGCTTTCTATTTCTCCATCAAAACGAGATCCTATCACAAAATCGTAATTTTCTTCTAAAATGGGTAAAATAAATTCATGGGCATATTCTAATGGATAAGTACCATCTGCATCTCCCATGATTATTATATCTCCTTTTGTTTCTTTGAGTCCTTTTAGGTAGGCATTCCCATACCCTCGATTAGGTTGATAAACCACTCTAGCCCCTGATTCCCTGGCTTCTTGAGCGGTATTGTCTGTAGAATCGTTATCTACTACTATTATTTCCACTTGAAATCCCATTTCTTTTAATTTATTAATAGGAATGGAAGAAACAGTTTTTCCAACAATACCCTCTTCATTTAGTGCTGGAATAACCACTGAAATTATGGTGAAATTATCATTGAATTTTTTAATATTATGATTCATTTTAATCATCCAATAAATTATTGAATATGGAATTATAAAAATAAGATATAATCCACATCCCCATACTTAATTTAATTATTATATAATATAAATATTCTGAGTTGAAATAATCATACTTTGCTAAGTAATTGGAGGTTTTTTTTAGATTTATGAACAGAAAATAATATTCGGAAACGGTTTATTGTTAATATTTTCTTAATAATGGGTTTTAGAGAATAATTTTGTATTAGTGGTATCTTATTATTAATAAAATAGGGTGAAGAATAAAATAAAGAGGAAATAAAAATTGAGGTAAAGGAATATCTTTATAATCTCTATAAACAGGCCTTGTCAAAATATTCAAACAATCTTTAATGCCATCCATAACATTTTCCCTTTTTTTAAAATATATATACGATTTTTCAAAAATATTTAATGATTTATTATTTTCATAGAAAATCCTTTTTTTAATAATATCTGAAATAGTTTTTACTGCATCATCTGAACTCAAATCATAAGAAATGGTATCTGGGAGTTCTAATCCAAAAAAATCTCTTGCTAATGATAAATTAATCATTAATATTCGTTTTACCCCTAATTTTTCGGCTTTTTCAAGGGTTTCATACCAATCAATATTCTCTCTTTGAATAAATTCTGAAATATCACAAATCCATGATAATCGAGTCCAGCCATGTTTTGCAACATGTATAGATAGTATCAGAATTTGATTAACTTGGGAAAATGTTTTTAACTTGAATTCACTAATTTCAAAGATTTTTGGATCGTTTAACAAAAAATTTGGATTCTTAGGAAATGAAAAAAACATACCTTCAAAGTTCCACTTAATTTCAACTGTTGATCTTGTTTTTGGGTTTATAAATGTAAATTCTGAGAGTAATTTCATATACGGATCTTTATTCTCTGATTTGGTTTCTTTTGGATGATAAAGTTCATATCCCCTTGAAAGAATAATATTTTTGGCCTTTAATGCATCTGATCTGTTGGTTAATAAAATATCAATATCACTAAATTCTCTGAATGTAATATTTCCATATGCGGTGGATGCTAAAATAGGCCCCTTGTAAGAAAATGTGTCAATATCTTTTGACCTTAATAAGTTCATAACAGTAATTAATTCTCCAGTTAATAATAGGTTTTTTTTGGCATTTTCATTAAAAAAATTTTTTAATTGGCTTAAAATATTATTCGGAACGCTTTCAGGACAAATAGAATTAAGATTAATATATAAAAGAGGCATTACTCTATGTAATAATGCTTTCGCTATTAAATAATCCCATTTCACATCTTGTTTAATTAATGAGTTTATTTTGATTTTTGTGTGAGAATTAACTTTTGTTTTGCTACAACAGAGTAGAAGTTCATCTTCAGGACTGAGATTAATGCTAATTTTACTATCTTTTATCAGTAATATCCCTCAGTTAAATCTATACTATCAATTTATTTATAAACCATAGGATTATAATATTATTATAAAATTTTTTCTTTAATTAAATATTAATTTAATTAATTAAGAGGATAGTTTATGGATAAAAAATTTTTAGTCATGTTTATTATTTTGTCTATGGTAGTAGTGCCAGCAATATCTGGTTGTACTATTAAAAATAAATCTGATAAAACTTGGGGAGAAAAAGAACCAGCTAAATTAAGTGATTTATATATAATAAATTCTACTGGAGATCACTCAGATAGAAATACTACATTTTACTATTATATTTGGGGATATATTGGAAATAAAGCAAAATCTGATGCTTCTAATGTGGAAATAACTGCTAAATATTATGATAAAAACGGTACTTTACTGGGGAATACTACAGTGTCTCCTTATAATCCTAAAATAGTTCCTGCATTAAGTAAATCATCTTTTTATATTACTTTTGAAGATCCTGATCAAAAAATTGTAAATTATACATTAAATATTGTAATTAAGAAATAATATAGTTTCTTAATTTTTCTCTATATGTTGACTATTAAAAATACTATTAAATCTTCCTTTTTTCATTTCAATAAGTTCCTGCCAAGTTCCAGATTCAATTATTTTGCCGTTACTAATTAAATAAATGAAATCTGCATTACGGATAGTGGATAACCTATGGGCTATCATTAAAATGGTCACATCACCATGTATATTTTCAATTGAATCTAATATTCTTTTCTCGTGTTTAGAATCGAGATTACTGGTTGCTTCATCTAATATTAATAATGATGGTTTTTTTAGTAATGCTCTGGCAAATGTTAATCGTTGTCTCTCTCCTCCAGACAACCTAACTCCCCGATCACCTAAAATAGTATTTAAACCTTCAGGAAGTTTATAAACAAACTCATCGGCTGAAGCTGAGTTTAAAGCATCTTTAAAATCTTTATCACATGCATCTGGTTTGACTAAAAGTAAATTGCTACGGATAGTATCATTGAATAGAAATGTATCCTGAGCTACGTAACCTATTTGATCACGCCATGTGCGCCTGGTTTTATCAGTTAAATTTGTGCGATCTATTATAAGATTACCTTTGTCTGGTTTTATTAACCCCATTAATAAGTCCGCAATAGTACTTTTCCCCGCCCCAGATAAACCAACAATGGCAGTTGTCTTTCCGTGAGGTATATTTAAATTTAGATTTTTAATGGCAAAAGAATTATTATCATATGAAAAAGAAACATTCTCAAAAGTTATGCTGTCTTTAAAGATTAAATCAACATCTTTACTATCCATTTCTTTATTATATTCACATTCTTTTTCTAAATTCACCACATTAACAAAAGCAGGAATCATATTTATAAAATACTGGTAACTGCGCTGTATAGTGGAAAATCGAGGTATCATTCTCACAAATAAGAATAATAATATTAGAAGTTCTGCTGTTGAAATTGTTATAACACTGATTAAAATGAATACAATAACACTTAGAATAATTACAGACCCTACATCAAAATAGAATTTAATATCAGTGTAATTTTTAATAGTTGTTTTATATTTATCTGCAAGATCGTTAGCAGTTTTTGAAAAATCATCAATATTTTGATGTTCCATATTGAAACTTTTAATGGTCTTCATACCATCCAAATGCTGCATAGTGGAGGAATACATCTCTTTAGATTTAATGGTAAGATCTTGGCCAGTTGAGGCAGAAGCACTTGTTCTTTTTTTTAAAATTAAAAGAAGAATCAGCCCTACTAAAAACACCATCCAGGTTATCAAACCAGATAACTCCAGGGCAAAGATAAGATAAACTGCAAGTACAAAGACATTAGCAGTTAAACTTAAAAATTGACCCGCCCCTACACTGATTCTTTCCACTTCATTGGTCAGGGCATGGGCAAAATCAGAAGACCTTTTTTTAGTAAAAAAAAGCCAATTGGAATTGGTGATGGATGAGAAAAGTTTTTTCCTAATATCTGCTGCAAATTCATACTGGATTTCTGCACTACTCGTGCTCTGCAATTTAACAAAGAATGAATTCAAGCTGATAATCAACACATATATTACAAGGACCATGGCCAGGTTGGGTTCAACCTGGATTTGATTAAAGAAATATGATATGGATGAAGCAATTTGTCCCAGAGATCCTTCCTGTACATTTAAACCAACTAACTGCAGCAAGGGCACCAGTAAGAGTAACCCAATACCTTCTGTTAGGCTAATAATTACCATTAAAATTACAGTTAAAGTGAATTTTTTAGGCTTAAAACTGGTTAAATGGATTATGTACTGGCCAATGTAACTTCCTTTTAAAAAATTCTTTGCTTTCATTTGTGGACCATATTCTTCTTGTTTTTGTTAGTTATTTAGATTCATTTTAATTTTTATTATATCTATATTCTTGTGGGAGAATAATTATTGATAGTTTATTTTAGTGAAAATCTTCTTTTTAAATTAAGAGTTTGCTTAAATTTTTTTTGAGATTTACTGGAAGATTCTATTTTTTGTTGCTTTGAAAAATAGATAGATTGAAAATATAACTATAATGCTATTATATTCACAAAAAAATTAGCTTATGTTACATCAATCACAAAAATTTAGGATTCTGTGATCATATTCACAAAAAAGCAAGGGTTATTATTTTTCGTGATAGTTGTTATTATACTACTTTGAATTTTCAATAAAAGGCGATATATTCTAGTTTTTTTAATTAAAATATTGATTCATGTCACTTTTTTAATCAAATTACTGAATAATTATTTTTTATCATGATTATCAGTTATTTTTAGTGATTTTGAACTATCATATTTCGAGTTTTTGTTTAAATATTTTTATCTAAATCTTCATTTTAGTGATAATTAGTTGACAAAAATGGGGAAAGTTATATATGTGATTTCACAATAATTATCTCTATAATTATATAAATGTGTATTTAATCACTAAAAATCAGCGACTTTCAACTATCACGTGAATTTTTTCACAACAAAACAATTTTTCTATGAATTCGGATTTTAAATTTAAAACTAATCAAATAACAAATTGGGAGATAATGGGAAGGTGAATAAATAATGCAAAGAAGATTATTTGCAATTTTGATAACAATTGTCTTTGCAATGATCATTTGTGGTGCTTCAACAGTAGCTGCAGCAAATGATACTGATAATTTTGATACGGATGGTTTAACCACGTCAAATTCCATCCAATTAAATGAATCACAGACAAATAATCAAAATTCAATGGAAAACTACGGATCAAATGTGACTGAAGATGGATTGCCAAGTAAAGAAACTAATTCAAATTCTTCAGAAAGTACTCAATCGACTACAACGATGGGAACAGATTCTACTGCTCCTGATCCACAGATTTGGAGAAATGGGGTTCCAGTAGCGAGAGGATTCTATCCTGCAGGATATGTTTTTAGTTCAATTTATTGGGCTATGTACTATGCTCAAGATGGCGATACAATTATGTTAGAAAGTGGCGCAACTTTTACAGAAACATTTACTGTCAGTAAAAATTTGAGTTTCGATGTTCTTGACAATGGCCGTGCCACTATAAGTGGTAGTAATTCAGCTCGCAGGGTTACTGTTAGTTCTGGTTGTACGGTTACTTTCAATAACATAGATTTCATCAACGGAAACACTAATAGGAATGGAGGAGCTATTACTAGCTCGGGTACTCTAATATTAAATAATTGTACTTTCAGTAATAACCGTGCAGATGGTAATGGGGGCGCAATTTACAGTACTGGGACATTAACTATAAATAACTGTAATTTCACGAGTAATGCTGCAGCTAGCGGCGGGGCTATTTATGCTAATGGTGTTTTAACAATAACCGGTAGTAAATTCACCAGTAATACTGGGAGCTCTGATGGTGGTGCAATTTACAGTAATAACGGTTTAATAATCACCAATAGTTCTTTTACAAGTAACACAGCATCTATGAATAATAATGGTGCTGGTGGTGCTATATGTCAAGGAGATAGTACTACTAATATTGGAATGAATTTAGTTATCACAAACTGTACATTTACCAGTAATCAGGGACAACACGGAGGAGCAATATGGACCAATGCAGGTACTTCTGCAAACTCCGCGACGATAACCAATACATCATTTACCAGTAATGTAGGAATCTACGGTGGTGCGATTCGTAACTGGGGAATTTTAACCATCAGCAAATCAAACTTCACCAGTAACAGTGCTACTCAAGGGGGAGCCTTAAATAATTATAACAATGGAAGATCCATTTTAACTGTAACTGAATCTAATTTACTTTATAATAGTGCAACTACTGGCGGGGCTCTTTACAATGATGCCGGTACTTCTGAACTTCACTTCAACAGGATAGTTGGAAATTCTGGAACAGATGTATATAGATCTAGTGGGGTTTTAAATGCACAAAACAACTGGTGGGGGACTAACCTGGAAGGCAGCACTCCACTAGCTGCAGGAAAAGTAAACAATGATGTTAATGCCACTACTTGGTTAGTCTTAAAGATAAATGCTAACCCTAATTTGATAAAAGTTGGTGGAACTTCAACAGTAACTGCCACCTTAACCTATGACAATGCAGGAACTTATTATAACCCTGCATCAGGACATGTTCCCGATGGAATAATAGTAGATTTCAGTGGTACCCTAGGAACAATTCCAGATGGAAGTATGGTAAATGGAGTGGCAACTTCAACTTTCACTGCAGGTTCCAAGCCAGGAGTGGCAAATGTAAGTGCTGCTGTGGACAGTCAAACTGTAAATACGAACATAACTATTGGTCGGGATGATGTTTACGTTTCACCCACGGGCAGCGATACTACTGGAGACGGAAGCTCAAGCAATCCATTCCAGACTATAAGTGCAGGAATAGCCGGGGTTTACCCTGGAGGAACCGTTCATATCTTAAATGGAACATACAATAGTTCAAGTGACCGGAATATTGTAATCAACAAAAACATGACTATTGTTGGATCAGGTGCAAGTTCCACAATACTCAATGCACAATTACAGGGAAACTTCTTTAACATAACCAGTGGATCCACAGTTAGAATTTCTGGATTAACCCTAGCAAATGGTAGTATAACTGGAAATGGTGGAGCCATAAACAATGCAGGTAATCTGACTCTTACTGAATGTAACTTATTAAATAACACTGCAACAGGTAATGGAAAAACAATATACAATACGGGAAATGCCAATATCACATTCAACCGGATAATTGGAAATGGAGTTGTAATATACAGTACCACTAATACTGTAAATGCCACCAACAACTGGTGGGGAAATAATTCTAATCCAAGTAGTAATGTTTCAAGTAATGTGAATGTCAGCAGATGGCTGGTTCTAACAGTAGGTGCTTCACCTACTTTAATTAAAGTAGGAAACACTTCCACAGTTACAGCTGATGTAACTCACGATAACACTGGAGCAGATACCTCCAGCCAGGGACACATACCTGATGGAATACCAATAGGATTTGTGGGAACACTGGGAAATGTGAGCTCAGGCACCACAGTAAATGGTAGAGTGATTGTAACTTTCACAGCAGGACCTAAACCCGGAATTGCCGTGGTCAATGCAACTTCTGATAACCAAACCGTCAGTGCATCAATTACCATTGGCAGGGATGAAGTCTATGTATCACCTGATGGAAATGACGCTACCGGAGACGGCAGTGCTGAACATCCATTTAAAACAATTAGTGCAGGAATAGCAGGAGTTTACCCTGGAGGAACCATACAAATTGCCAGTGGAACCTACAATGAACACGATCTAGTTATAAATAAAAATGTGACTATTGCAGGGTCTGGTGCAAGTACTACTATTATTAATGCTCAAGAAATCGGTAGAATATTCAATATAACCAGTGGAAATACTGCAAGTATCTCCGGACTAACTTTAGCTAATGCCAGTGCCACTGGAAATGGTGGAGCTATAAACAATGCAGGAAACCTAACCTTAACTGAAAATAATCTACTAAATAATACTGCAACTGGAACTGGAGGAACCATTTACAACACTGGAAACCTAATCATGCACTTCAACAAAATTAATGGAACCGGCAATGTCATTGCCAGCCCAAGTGGTTCAGTCGATGCCAAAGTAAACTGGTGGGTTTCCAATGATAATCCAAGTAGTAAAGTAAGTGGAAATGTTGATGTCAGTACATGGTTAGTTCTAAGAGTAACAGCATCACCAAATATCGTACAAACTGGTGAAACCTCACTCATTACAGCAGACCTAACCCATAATCAAAATGGAGTATACTACAACCCTTCATCTGGACATGTTCCTGATGGAATAGTTATATCTTTCAGCAGTACTTTAGGTACAGTAAATCCTGGAAGTTCTGTGATGGTCAATGGGGTTGCAACAACCACATTCACAGCCACATCACCCTCTGGAACTGCTGTTGTAAATGCAACTGGAAGCCCAACAGTAAGTACAGATATTGACATATTAGGAGAGCATATTTATGTATCTCCAACAGGTAGTGACAGTGAAGGAGATGGAAGTGCAGCAAAACCATATGCAACCATTAAAAAAGCAGTTGAAATGACAGCACCAGGTGGAACATTAACCATATTAAGTGGAACTTACACAGGAGCTGGAAACTACGATGTAACCATAGATAAAAATATAAACATTGTAGGATCTGGAGCTAACTCTACCATCATTGATGCACAATCACTGGGAAGAATCTTTGATATCACTGATGGCTCTACAGTGAGCATTACCAATTTGACTTTACAAAATGGTAGAGCAAATGGAAATGGTGGAGCAATCAACAATGCCGGAAATTTGACTATTACTGGATGTAATTTATTAAATAATACTGCAACCGGAACCGGAAGTGCGATTTACAACACTGGAAATGCAGAAATACACTTCAATAGGATCATTGGCAGCGGAATTCTAATAAATAGTACATCTGGAGCAGTGGATGCTACCAATAACTGGTGGGGCAGTAATGCAGATCCAAGTAGTAAAGTATCTACTGGTGTGGATGTTAGTACCTGGTTGGTTTTGACTGTTAGTGCAAGCCCAAATGTAGTAGCTGTAGGTGGAACTTCAACCATTACAGCTGATTTAATACACAATAATCTGGGAGTTGATACCAGTAGTCTGGGCCATGTTCCTGATGGGATTAGTATTTTATTTAATACTACGGATCATACATTAGGTGTAATTAACCCTGAACTTGATATTTTGAGAAACGGATTATCAAATTCTCGTTTCACTGCTATAAATACAGGTTTGCCAAATATATCAGTTAGCTTAGATAATGAAATGCAAAATACAAATATTCGTATATATGATAATGTGACTTTGTCTGTGACTAATTATGCGTGGCTTCCGGGTGTTTATACTTATAATTATAAGCAGCAGGTTGTTATGTTGGCTCAGGTGAATAATTTGGGTAATACGGCTGCTACGAATATTGTGGTTAAGTATGTTATTGGAAAAGCGTTTAAAGTTATTAGTTATAATTTGATTCAGCCGGGTACTTTAAGTTTTGATGAAGATACTAATACTTTCACGTGGGTGATTGATATATTGGAGGGTGGTAATGGAACTTCTTCAGGTTCTTATGCTTCTTTTTCAGTTTTATTAGAATCTCTGAAAGTGGGTAGTGGAACTTCTGATTTTAGTCTTAATTCGACTATTGTGAGTTGTGATCAAAATAATATTGGTGCTACTAAAACTAGGGTTAGGAATTTGATTATTTCTCCTGCTGCGGATATTCAGGTTGATCAGACAGTGAATAATACTAATCCTCAACAAGGAGATTATGTGACTATCACTGTTAAAGTAAAAAATAATGGTCCAAGTAATGCTACGGGGATTAATATTACAAATATGATACCTGATAGTTTGTATGTAGGTTCATTAGATATTAATACCGGTTTCACACTAAGTTTAGGAAGTTATGATTTGTCGACGGGTATTTGGAGTATTTCTAATTTGAATAATAACACGGAAGCTACTTTAACTATAATTGCTAGAGTTGATGCTGTATCTGGAACTCAAATTACTAACCGTGCTTATCGTTCAGGAATAGCAACACAATACGATTGGTTCACAGCAAACGACGCTTCCATTATAAATATAACTGTAAATGCAAGCAGCAAGTCATCTACTAATAATGTGACTTTGTCTGTGACTAATTATGCGTGGCTTCCGGGTGTTTATACTTATAATTATAAGCAGCAGGTTGTTATGTTGGCTCAGGTGAATAATTTGGGTAATACGGCTGCTACGAATATTGTGGTTAAGTATGTTATTGGAAAAGCGTTTAAAGTTATTAGTTATAATTTGATTCAGCCGGGTACTTTAAGTTTTGATGAAGATACTAATACTTTCACGTGGGTGATTGATATATTGGAGGGTGGTAATGGAACTTCTTCAGGTTCTTATGCTTCTTTTTCAGTTTTATTAGAATCTCTGAAAGTGGGTAGTGGAACTTCTGATTTTAGTCTTAATTCGACTATTGTGAGTTGTGATCAAAATAATATTGGTGCTACTAAAACTAGGGTTAGGAATTTGATTATTTCTCCTGCTGCGGATATTCAGGTTGATCAGACAGTGAATAATACTAATCCTCAACAAGGAGATTATGTGACTATCACTGTTAAAGTAAAAAATAATGGTCCAAGTAATGCTACGGGGATTAATATTACAAATATGATACCTGATAGTTTGTATGTAGGTTCATTAGATATTAATACCGGTTTCACACTAAGTTTAGGAAGTTATGATTTGTCGACGGGTATTTGGAGTATTTCTAATTTGAATAATAACACGGAAGCTACTTTAACTATAATTGCTAGAGTTGATGCTGTATCTGGAACTCAAATTACTAACCGTGCTTATCGTTCAGGAATAGCAACACAATACGATTGGTTCACAGCAAACGATTCTATGCAAACATATATCCTAGTAAATTGATAAAATAGTTATTAGATTATTTAATCTAATTATTTTATTATTATATAATGAGGTGTTTTTATGGATAAGAAGAATTATAATAAACCAGAATTAAAAAAATATGGTGATATAACTCATATTACCAAAGCTAGCCCACTTAAAGGGTTTGATGGAAGTGATGCTCAAAGTAGTGCTAGCTAAAAAAATGCCGATTTAAATTTAATCATCTATTTCAAAATTTTTTGATTTAAGCCAAAAATATGCTACTAAAACTAGCCAAATATCAAATAAACTTTTTTTATTATTTAATTTATATTTTTCATAACTTTTTTGAATTTTTTTCGTATCTAAATATTTTTGAATGGTTTTAGTATTATATATTATTTTTTCGATAGTGGGTTTTTCGAATAGTATGATATTCCTTTTATATACATGATTTAAATCAGCTTTTTTTTGGCGCCATTGGATTTCAGGTGGAAGTATATTATTCATTGAAATACGCATTATGTATCTATCCCAACCATATTTTATTTTCATTTCTGTTGGAAGAGAATAACAAAACTCCACTAGACGTTTATCAAAAAAAGGGTATCTTCCTTCTATATTATATCTGGCTGAACTTCTATTCATTATCCCAAATATTGTTTGGTTAAGTGGGTTATTGATTGTGAAATAATGATATTTTTTTGTATCAAGTTTGCTTAAGTAGTCTAAAAGATCATCAAGATCAAATTTATTAATTTCAAATTCTTTTAAAAGTTTTTCATTCACTATAGAAATTTTATTTCTTTTAAAAATTAATCTAATATATTTTTTTAAAGAATATGGAATTAAAGTGAGAATAACTTCTGAAAATATAATCTTAAATTTACTATAATTATCTCTATTTGAATATTCATATAATTCTTTTAGAAATTTTTTTAATTTAAAAGAAAAAAGCAATTCTCTTAAATAGTTTCCTCCATGTGAAATAATTTCGTCTCCACCATCTCCACTTAAATTAACACGAATTCCTTGGCTTTTCATTTTCCGATAAAGCTGAAGGTCATTAACAATATGGGGAGAAATAAATGGCTGATCTTGAAACCATAATATATTTTCAATATCTTTTAATGGGCTGTTATTATCTCCAAATAAAAAATTAGATTTAATTTTATCATTTTCTAAAACTTTTGAAATATAATATCTTTCATCGGATTCTGGAATTTCATTGTAGACTGTGGAAAAAGTATTAATAAATTCAATATTAACATCTTTTTTATCCATTAATACTTTTCTTGTTGTACACACAATAGAAGAAGAATCAAGTCCTCCGCTTAGATTAAATCCTATAGGAAAACTACTTCTAATGCGACAGCGAATAGCTTCAGAAAAAATGTTAAGAAAAGCTTTTTTATATTCTTCTTCGGAACCTAGCAGTGTTTTCATTTTTGGGTTGAGTTCCCAATATTTAGATATTGTATCTTTTTTTGTATTGATTAAATAGAAATGTGAAGCTGGTAAACAATAAATTTTCTCATAGAATGTTTGAGTATAATCCATTAATTCTTTTGTTAGATATAGTAATAGTTTTTTTTCATTTAAATTAAAATGAATTGAAGAGATTGATAGGATAGCCTTTATTTCCGTCCCAAAAACAAATTTTTCATCATCTAAATAATAGTAAAAAGGCTTTACGCCCATGTGGTCCCGGGCACAAAACAACTTCTTTTTATTCTGGTCCCAGATGGCAAAGGCAAAATCACCCAGTAACTTATCAGGGCAATCTTCACCCCACTTCTGATAGGCCTTTAAAATAAAATAACTATCGGAAATGTGTTCTTCATCAGGTATTTCTAATTCTTCTGATAATTCATCGCGGTTATCAATACGGGCATCTGCAGTAATCACCAGCCCGTCCTCTTCAAAGGGTAATTTTTCATGAAGTGATTCGGGTGTTGTCCAGAGCATCTGATGGCCCAGTGCCACAGATCCTTCACACCAAATGTCAGATCCATCAGGACCACGATGTGAGAGTTTATCATTCATCTTTTTAATGAGGTCAGGATCAACTTTTCTCCCATCTCTGTAGAATATTCCTGTAATTGCACTCATAGTATGGACTCACAAATTAAATTATTCATCTACCCTATATCTTTTTTAATTAATCTAACCACTTTATAAAGTTCTTCCAGGGATTCAGGTACCTCTAAAAGAGAAATATCAACTTGATTTAATAGTGATGCGCATTGTTTAAGATGCTCGGGATAATCCGATTTTTTAAACCTTGAAATTCCAAAAGTGTTTTCAACCAGTTTCATTATGGCTTCTTGCCCCTTAAAATTACTAATATTTAATTCAGTTCCTCTTTGAAGTACATATAATTTTTTTAAAGGAAGGGGCTTGAATGAAAAACTGTTAACTACAGGTACATGGATCTTATCGATCTCATAATCATTATAATATATTTTTTCTGGGTTGAAATTACCATATTCTCGTGATATATGTGACAGCCTTAAACTGGGAAAACCAGGTTGAATCATTGGAACTTTATTTTCCATATCTATAGCAACATAATCGTCGGCAACAATAGGATAACCTTCCCTATAAAATGTCATTGCAGTTGTGGATTTTCCATAACCCTTATTTCCTAAAAAAGCTATTACCTGATTATCAATATTCACTGCACTGCAGTGGAGTACAAATAAACCTCTTTGATAAAGAAGAGATGCCATTACAGTGCCTAGAATAAAACTCCTCAAGACTAAATCATTGATTTGGGGAATAGGATTAACTATAATCTCATTTCCATTTATAATCTTAAATTCACCTACATCATCCCAGAACCTGTAAATGGCCTGATCTGTAGTTCTAAAATAATCCCCTTCCACAACTGTTTTTCCTTCGTAAATATCAAAAGTACCGTTTCTAATTATTAAATCAGGATTTTCTGATTTTAAAACAGCAAGTTCTGGAAGAAATATCTCAGAATGTATATTGAGACCATATGCTTTATATTCGTACATTTTACTCATTTATCAGTGATTAATTGATTTATAAAACTGTATAAAAATTGTATTCAATTGTATAAAAAATTTATTTCATTACTGTTTTTTACCCACATCCATTATGGGAACAAATTCTTTTTCAGATTCACCCAGAACAATATCTTCCCCACTGACCAACCATGCGTGTGCTTCAAAGTTGCCCTCATTTTTCGATACACCAATCATTATCTTACCTGAATAATGATACCTAACTAAGAGTATTTGTCCAGTCAGTGCACGGGTGAGACATGTTGATCTGGGAGTGTATCTGCTGGTCACTTTTACTGCCCAGATTAGTTTTTTTATTGGAATATCTGAGTCAACCAGGGAATTATTATTTTGGTTTTCTATTCTTTTTTGAATATAAGTGAATGGTAAAATCCACAGCATGATTCTAACAAACCACTGTAAAGTAACTGCCTTTATTAAGAGTAATCTGGTTGTATGATCTAATTTAAAGAAGCTGTGGATTGTTGACATATAATCAATTGTGGATTTTTATCAGGTAATAGTGATTATATAAAAAATAAAATATTAATAGGGTTTTACTATTATTTTGTAAGTTTCAATTTTGAAGTTAAAGGGTGTTTAAAAATTTTATAATACTACTCCTGAACCTCAATAAGCCCCTTATCTAAAAGATCTTCCAGTAGTTCCAGGAGGTCTTTTTCACAAACATCTTTTTCAACGTCGTATTCTTCTAAGATGGCATCTTTTATATCTTCCACTTTAACTAGTCCTTGAATATAGTTCCAGATAAAGGCCCCAACCGGGTTTAGTCCATAGTAGACCCCATCATCTAAACCTAAAATTACAACTTCATCTTCCAGGTCGCAGTGGACAGACTTATTGGTTTTAGAAACTACAGATAAATTAGTTATCATTAATCATATCCCCTTAATAAATTCAATTTACAATTTTATAATTTATTAGTGTAATGGTGGTATTATAGTTTTTAGATATTATAATCAAAAATTTACTTTAAAGATTTTACATTGCCCTTGTTTTTACTTTACAAAATCATTATTGGTATAATCAGAATACAAAAAAATAGTTTTGTAAAATCTCCAAGATTCTAAAAACTAATTAATTATATCTGAAAATCATAGCATGGTTTTAATTATTATAGACCAATTTTTTAAAATAATTATTTCAATTATCAGTTGTAGAATAATATATTATGATAAAAAATTCCAGGTACTGGAAATCCATCAGGGACTTTTTAAGTATAAATGACTCAAGATCCTATGCTCTGGTACTGGCAGCACTGGCCTCATTTTTAACACCCTTTGTGGGATCATCCATCACCATTGCCCTACCAGAGATGGCCAGCCAACTATCCATGAATACCTTTCTTTTAGGGTGGATCCCCACTGCGTATCTTTTAGTTTTAACAGTTTTACTGGTGCCTCTGGGAAGATTATCGGATATATACGGCCGTAAAAATATATTCAGGATGGGGATTATATTATTCACAATATCCTCTTTTCTAGCAGGATTTTCCCCAACTGGTGAAGTGGTACTGGTTTTACGGATCATCCAGGGCATTGGTTCGGCCATGATATTTGCTAATGTCAATGCCATAGTGGTCTCAGTCTTCCCTGTAATGGAGCGGGGAAAAGCCCTGGGAATCGCCATCACTGGAGCATACATTGGATTATTCCTGGGGCCGGTTTTAGGAGGAATACTCACTGAAAATTTAGGATGGAGAAGTATATTCTTTTTCAACGTACCTTTAGGGATATTAACAGTTTATGCAGTTTCAAAATTAAAAGAAGAATGGGCCGAGGCAGCAGGGGAAAAATTTGATATCAAAGGCACCTTGATACTGGCAGGATGTATCATACCCTTAATCATTGGACTATCACAACTGCCTGATCTATTTGGAATGATCCTGATTATGGTGGGGTTGATAATGGGAATAATATTTTACAAATTTGAGTCAGCAGAACCAAGCCCACTTTTTGATTTAAAATTATTTAAAAACAGGGCCTTCAGCTTCAATAGTCTGGCCACACTCATAAGTTACACTGCAGGATACCCCATAATTTTCTTACTTAGTTTATACTTACAGTACGCATTGGGCTTTAACCCCCAGAGTGCAGGACTTATCCTGGCAGTACAATCCCTATTTATCGCATTTTTCGCCTCCTATGCCGGGAGACTATCTGATGAAAAAAACCCCAGAACCATCGCCGGTGTGGGAATGGTCCTGATAGCACTGGGCACACTATTTTTAAGTTTAATAACTCAGGAAACAAGCATATGGGTTATAGTAATTCTTTTAGCTTTAATTGGGGTAGGATTTGCTCTATTTGGAACGCCCAATACTAATATGGTTATAAGTTCTGTTAAAAAAGAATACTACGGTGTGGCCTCAGCTTCCATAAGTACCATGAGGGTCATGGGTCAAATAATGGGCATGGCTATGGCCCTGCTGATTATGAACCTTTACATAGGTACTGCGAATATTGGGCCGACTAATATGGATTCATTTATAAGCAGTGTAAAGGTATCATTTATTCTATTTGCCGTTATGTGTGCCGTAGCCCTTTTATTCACCTGGAAGGGAGGATCATCCCTAAATCTGGATAAATCAGATTAGAATTATTTTAAAGTAAGCAGTGTTGATAATTTTACTTATCTGTGGCAGTGATGTGGTTAGATTTAACTGCATCCTATGATTCATTTGGAATAAGATATTATGGTATTAACACAATAATAATAAATGAGGTCAAATTTTCATATTATCATTGTGGGGAGATGTGGTTGAAATAACGAAAATGGAAAAAGAACCAGTGAAACCATTTCCAGAAAATGGGGATATTAAACTGGAAAATTTTTCAGATAAGCGCATTAAGGACGCATTGCGGCTTTCAAAGATCTGTTCAATAATCGTGATTACTTTTGCTCTGATAATTATTATAGGATGGGTTTTCCATATTCCTCTGCTGCAGGGGATAGTTTTTGATTCGCCGCCCACAAAATTTAACACGTCCCTATTATTTTTGGCTTTAGGTACTTCTCTCTATCTACTAAACACCCGACGGGAAAATAAAACCATTAACACCCTTGTGAAGATAATATCCATAATTGTATTCATTGCAGGGTTTTTAACATTATTACAGCACCTTTTTAATATTTACTTACCTTTTGACCAGTTTTTCTTCCAGTCATCTGTAGATGACCTGACGCCGACTCGGCCTCGTTTTTTAAGTTCTATAATATTCATTTTTCTGGGTATTGCCCTATACCTTTTAACGGCAAAAAAATATGTTAAATATGCTCAGATAATAGCTTTCTCATGTGCATTAATTGCCTATACTGGTTTCATGACTTATTTACTGGATTTAGGTAGTATTCCTAATCCTAATATCTACACTCAAATGGCTTTTTTCACCAGCATCCTCCACATAATATTATGCACTGGGTTGCTGACCCTATATCCTAAAGAGGGAATTATGGCGTCGCTTCACCGGGATAGTCCTGGTTCATATATGGGCCGGATACTGCTGCCGTCAAGTGTTATTATTTTAACTATAATCGGTTTTTTTGTATCTAAGGGTGAGAGGGCGGAACTATACAATACCTACTTTGGCGAAGTAATATTAGTAGGTCTAGCAGTTGGGTTTCTATTTACAATCATTATCTGGCTAGCCCATAGATTAAACCAGCTGGATCTTACCCGAAAAAAATTCGAAACCCGAATCGTAGATATGGAAAAATTCTTTGAGGATGTTATAAATGGCATAGTAGAAGGCATACTGGTTGTAAATAAAGACCATAAAGTCCAGTACGTTAATAACGGAATGTTGAAGATGTTCAATGTTCAATCATCATATATCATTAATAAAGACATTAATAATGGGATAATCACTTCCAGAATGCCTGATTTTTACCAGTATTATATGCAGGCTCAGGAACAATTAAAACCGGTATTTGTGGAATCCATAGAGTCACAGCTATCATCGGGAAAGGCCTATTTCAGTGGATGGATCATACCCCATGTGGAAGATGAGAAATTCAATGGAGCAATAATCACTGCATCTGATGTAACCATTACTAAAGAAGCAGAGAAATTAATGAAGGCATCCTTAAAAGAGAAAGAATTATTATTAGGCGAGGTCCACCACCGGGTTAAAAACAATATGCAGATCATTTCCAGTTTGCTTAGATTACAATCAAGTGAAGTGGAAGATCCAGAATCACGTAATATTCTCTTAGAAAGCCAGAACCGTATAAAAACCATGTCAATTGTACATGAAAGTTTATATCAGAGTGAAAACTTTTCAGAAATTGACATGTTGAATTATATAAATCGGCTGGTTAAAAACCTCACCATAACTTATAGCTCCAGCGAAAGAGTAATCTTCCAGGTAAACTCTGAAAATATTCAACTAGCCATTGATACGGCCATACCCGTGGGCCTTGTAATCAATGAACTGGTAACTAATGCCATAAAACACGCATTTCCAGATAATAGGAAAGGTAAAATATACATTGAATTTAAAAAAGACCCTGAATGCTATCAATTAATAGTTAAAGATGATGGGGTGGGCATGCCTGCAGATATTGATCTAAGTTCATGCACCAGTTTGGGATGGGAACTGGTCAATGGTCTGGTGGACCAGCTAAGCGGTACTTTAACCTTAAACCGTGAAAATGGTACTGAGATTACCATTCGCTTTAAAAAGATTGAATATTCGCCTAGATTATAGTTTGGGGACTAATTTTAGACTTATCAATTAAATGATCTATTAATGTAGAACTAATATCCTTAGACTTATCAATTAAATGATCTATTAATGTAGAACTAATATCTGGTTTTATTAATTACGATTTATAGGGGATTAATCTCAGGGTTATAAAAAAAGAACTTTTTTAAAATATAAAAAAATAGTCCCCTTCAACCTTTTTAACTAAAATAAAAAAAGAAAAGGTTCATATGTTTTTTAAAATGGTAATGTAACATATTTACCTTTTATAACTGCAGATGAAACATTCCAGTTGTTAATTGTACCTAACTTGTTGTTATAACTGGTTGCATCACCGGCGTACCAAACTCCATTTACATAAATCTGTGCCCAGACATGTCCATATGTACTTCCACTATTGAATTTACATGTTCCATGTACGTATCTTGCAGATAATCCTGCTGCACGGGATAAGGCCACTAATAGGTGAGTATGGTCTACACAATTTGCCTTTTTAATCTGTAGAGTTTTCGTTGCTCCGTATTTGGTGTTGTAGTAGAAATCGTATTTTAGGTTGTCTCTGACCCAGTTAAAGATCTTGGTTGCTTTATCCAAAGTTGACGTCGATCCTTTGGTTATAGAAGCCGCCAGAGCTTTAATATTGGCGTCGTTTACCTGGCAATTGGTGGTAGCTTTCAAATAATTTGCAAGTATTTCTCCAGCATAAGCATCGTTTATTTTATTTACAACACTACTGGTATCTGCTGAACTTGAATTCATCTTAATTGAGATGCTAGTTACAGATACATACTGGGGCAAACGCTTGTTTGTTTGATGGAAAGCTATTATCTTTGACAGTGTGTATATTAATTTTTGGTACTGAATATTTCCTAGTGAACTACGGGCATAATTTGGTGCTTTACCATATTTTTCTATATAAGTTGCCACATTCCCTGCAATGGTAATGTATGCACTTTTCTTTATATTCCCTACCTTAGAACTTCCACTTGGACTGGAAGGACCGGATACAGATTTTAATATAATACTACTAGTTATCCCACTATTCAGGTTTCTGGTTCCCTTGGCCAGTAAGTATAAGAATTGGCTCATACTAAATTTCTGATTAGCGATAGTAACATAACTGGGCAGTTTCTTGTTTTTTTCAATGTATGCTTTAACTGTAATGGCAGCACTTTTAATGCTGGCTATGCTGATTGTCACTGAATTTTTACTAGATGTAGTCCCTGCTGCTTTTATTTCTTCTTTTGTAGTATTATTATTTGAGGAGATGGTTGAATTATATTGTGATTCATTTAGAGTTTTCTCGGAATCATTATTCACTTTTTCGAGTTCTGATGAATTGTTTGTGACTATAACGGGCGTTTCAACCGAATCTGATTCATTTTCAGTTGAAACCGCATTACCGGTGATACTGCTTAAAGCAGTTTCACTTGGGGTTCCGGTGAAATTAACTGATTGTTCTGTGTCTATTCCATAAATTGCGGTGGAACTCAAAAAAGCGAAGCATAATGCTAGTACAACTGCTATTCGCATTTTTCGAGAGATTTTACCTCCTCCATATCAACAAAGTCCAATTAATTCCCCAACATAAACACTTAATGGTTTACTAACTAATTGAAAACCTCGTTGATAGTAATATTTACGTCATTATGAAACATATAAATTTTATGATTTTCATTTGGAAAAAAACTGACCTAAAATGCGCTAAAATAAATAATTTCTTTTTAAATAACCTAAAACAAACTGGTGGTAATCAGCTTATATTATTCCTTTTTAATTGAATTAATACTATTTTATCATACATATTAAACAATTTCAGGGTTTTAAGGTCTAATTATTAAAAATTAAACTAAATTATAATGAAATAATTAAAAAAAATCCAATAAATCTCTGTAATTTATCTTTAAAAAAATAAATAAGAAATTAGGGAGGTTTCCCTAATTCTAAAATGGCAACGATATATATCTGCCTTTATTCTCTACAAGACTCCAACTTTTAATGGTTCCCAGAGTGTTACTATAGCTGGTGGCATCTGCTTTTAACCATTTACCGTCCACATATACTTCGGCTATAACGTGACCGTAGGTACTTCCACTGTTGAATTTTGCTTTAACGTGCATGTATCTGGATTTAATTCCTGCTGCACGCAGTAAAGCTATCAGCAAGTGTGTGTGATCTACACAGTTACCCTGCATGTTCTTTAAGGTATTAACTGCACCGTATTTGGTGTTGTAGTAGAAACTGTATTTCAAGTTGTCTCTGACCCAGTTAAATATCTTGGTTGCCTTAGCACTGGTGGATGTTAATCCTTTGGTTAAAGCTGCAGCTTTTGCCTTAATAGTACTATCTGTCACCTGACAATTTGTAGTGGATTTTAAATATTCACTACCCGGCACAGAAGTAGCATTGGTTGATCCGCTAACTGTACTGGATGTATTGGCTGGTGGAGTAGTGGTAGTTGTGGTCACTGTCTTGTACTTGATAGTGTAAAACCACTTATACTTGTAGGTATAAGTAACCTTCTTAACCCATTTATAGGTCCACTTGTACTTGTAAGAGTATTTCCACTTAAAATAGTACTTACCTTTGTATTTGTACCATGATTTATAGTACTTTTTATAAGGCTGTTTAACGTACTTTCTGACGTATTTGGTATTAGCAACTTTGACTTTCTTCTTGTACCAGTATTTGTATGGTACTTTAGTTGTTACTGTATAGTAAGTAGTCTTATTGGTGTCGTTAGTTCCTGCAGCCAGTTCTTTAGTAGTGCTGGTATTAGCCATGGTACTAGTACTGGTAGTTGCTGTTGTTTCATTACTGGTACTACTGTTATTAGCTGTACTTTGAGTTTCGTTTGTTGTCGGAATTTGTTGTAATTCTTCGTTGGATGTATTGGCGTTTTCCAACGAATTTTCATCTACGCTTTCGGCGTAAATCGCATTCGTACTTAAAAAAGCTATGCATATTGCAAAAACGAAAATTATCTGTAATTTTCGCGAAATTTTACCGCCTCCATATCAATGAAGCCCCAAAAAGTCCTATTTTTATAACAAGGAATATTGGTCAATTAATATAATTGAAAGACTTCACAGACAGACAAATATAAACCTGGAAATAGTATATAAAGATTGTGGTTTCATTCTGGAAAAAAGGCACTATTTGGGCTTATTAAATTAAATAGGGCAACATTAAAGGGTTTCATATCACGCTTAAGAGGAAAAAACACATTAACAGTTTATTTCAATAAACCAGTCACAAATAGGGCTTTTTTCCTGAATTACTCGTGGTTTAGATAATGATCTCAGGGTGGTCTCATACACTAATGCTTTTTCACTACTACTCTTGTACTTAGGGGTAATATGAAAGGTTTTTTGTTATGAAACTCATTTTTAAGGAGTTTTTAAATTAACAAAACTAATTAATGTGCTATGCTGGGGCTTGATTTAAGTTATAGGATATTAGGGTTAGTTTTAGACTAATTAATGAGATATAAAGAGAGATATATGAATATTTCAATACTGTTTTCTGGAGAAAATTGCTTTTTATCTGAAAATAGGGGTTTTTTTACAAGGTTAATACAATTTCAGGAGTATTAGTTCTTTATTAATAAATTATAATCTGTTTTAACATAATTTCTTAATAATTTTCTTTGTTTCTTTGTTTTTGAATTTTATGGGTTTATGGGAGGCTTTTTCTTTGTTTTTGGATTTTATGGGTTTTTGGGGGTTTTTTTCTTTGTTTTTGGATTTTATGGGTTTAGAAGGTTATTTTTTGTTTATTAAAAACTGAAGGAGGGTTTGGATTATAAATTATTTGTCTATAAATGTTATTTATTAAAAAAAGAGTGGATTTTTAAAAAATAAATAAGAAATTAGGGAATTTTAATCCCTAATTTTAAAAGGGTAGTGACGTGTATCTACCTTTTAATTTAACAAGAGTCCAACTTTTTATGGTTCCCAGTGTGTTACGGTAGCTGGTGGCATCTGCTTTTAACCATTTCCCACCTACGTATACCTCAGCTATAACGTGGCCGTAGGTACTTCCGCTGTTGAATTTTCCTTTAACGTGCATGTATCTGGATTTAATCCCAGCTGCGCGCATTAAAGCAACGAGTAGGTGTGAGTGATCTACACAGTTACCTTTCATGTATTTTAATGTTTTAACTGCACCGTATTTGGTGTTGTAGTAGAAACTGTATTTCAGGTTGTCTCTTACCCAGTTAAATATCTTGGTTGCCTTGGCTTTGGTAGTTGTTAATCCCTTGGTTAAAGATTTGGCTTTGGCTTGAATAGTACTAGAACTCACCTGACAATTATCACTGGACTTTAAGTAATTACTAGTGGTTGCTGCATTAACTGTGGACGTGCTATTTGGTGGTGTTGTCGTGGTTTTAGTCACCGTTTTATACTTGATCTTATACGTCCATTTGTATTTATAGGTGTAATAAACCTTCTTAACCCATTTGTAGGTCCATTTGTATTTATAGGTGTATTTCCACTTGGAATAATATTTGCCCTGGTATTTATACCAGGTTTTATAGTACTGTTTATACTTTGCTTTGAACCGTTTTTTGTAGTATCTTTTGTGGGCAACTTTGACCTTCTTCTTGTACCAGTACTTATATGGTACTTTCACGGTCACTGTGTAATATTTCGTCGTACTATTGGTATTATTGACTGTAACATTGGAAGTTGCAGTGTTAGTTGAAGGATCACTGGCAAGTAAACTCATACTTGATTTTGTCTTGGTTGCTGAATTGTCGCCATCTTCGTCAGATTCGCTTGAATTATTGTTTGCTGAACTTTGCCCTATACTTCCGCTGGATGAGTTGGCGTTATCCAGGGAACTTTGATTTGCGCTTTCTGCGTGTATTCCATTTACTCCTAAAAAAGCAATACATATTGTAAAAACGAAAATTAATTCTAATTTTCGCGAAATTTTACCGCCTCCATATCTACAAGATCCCAAAAACCCCTTTTTTATAACAAGGAACAATGGTCAATTATTTAATTGAAAGACCTCACAGATAGGAAAATATACTCTTGAAAATAATATATAAAGTTTATGATTTAATTCTGCCAAAGCGACGCTTGGGTGAGGTATTAAATTGAATAGGGCGTCCTTTGTGGGTTTCATATTAACTATAAAACTAAAAAATACTTTAATAGTTTATTTCAATAAATTAATCGGGTAAAAGCATTTTTTTAAGAATTGCCTTGTTTTTAAATGATTATTTCCCAGTGTTTTCATATTCTATCATACATTTGCTATTTTCCTCTTCTTTTAGAGAGATATGATGGTTCATATGCTATGAAAAATATTTACTAAGTATTTATAAAGCGTTAAGAGAGTATATTTTAATACAAACTTGTTTAATTGGACTTTTAAATTATTTGAAATCTTTAGGGGGTGATTGAAATGGTTTAAAGCGATATATTAAGCATATTTTAAAATTATTTTCCTTGGAAAAATCCTTTTTATGAGAAAATCAGGTTATTTTGCAATGTTAATACAATTTCAAGAATAAAAATACTTTTTTAATAATTTTGCTTGTTTTAAAAATTTTTTTGATATGCTATTATTTTAATAAAGTGATTGGGAAATGTTTAATTATTTTTCGTAATTTAATTATTTTAATAAATGATTATAGGCAATGTTTAATATTTTTCAATAATTAATAAACTAGCGAATATAGAAAAAAGTTCCATATATAAAAAAATTATTCAAAAGCATGGATTATTTTAAAAATAAGAAAAATAGGGATTATTAATCCCTAAATTTAAAACGGTAGTGATATGTACCTGCCGTTTAGTTTTTTAAGAGTCCAACTTCTTACGGTTCCTAAACTGTTACGTGAACTTGTAGCATCTGCTCTTAACCATTTTCCACCTACATATACTTCGCCAATCACATGGCCGTAGGTTTTCCCACTGCTGAATTTTCCTTTGACGTGCATGTATCTGGATTTAATCCCTGCTGCACGCATTAAAGCAATTAATAAGTGGGACTGGTCTACACAGTTACCTTTTTTGTATTTTAAAGTTTTCTTTGCCCCGTATTTACTGTTGTAGTAGAAACTGTACTTGACCTTATCTCGAACATAATTGAAGATCTTGGTTGCCTTGGCTTTGGTGCTGGTCAATCCTTTGGTTAAAGCTTTGGCCTGGGTCTTTATAGTACCGTCTGTCACTTGACAGTTTTTAGTCGGTTTTAGATAAGCGCTGTTTTCGGATACAGTACTCGCGGTCGCGGTTGCTGCCGGTTTAGTGGTAGTGTACTTGGTCACTGTTTTATACTTGGTCTGGTAAGTCCATTTGTATTTGTAAGTGTAGTAAGTCTTTCTAGCCCACTTGTACTTCCACGTGTATCTCAATTTTGAGTAGTATCTGCCCTTGTATTTGTAGTAGCTTTTGTACCATTTTTTATAACGCTTTTTGTACCATCTCTTGTGAGCCACTTTAATCTTTTTTTTGTAGTAGTGTTTGTATGGTACTTTCACTGTTATTTTGTAGTATTGAACAGTGGTCTTATTGGTTGTAGTTGAAACACTGGAAGTGCTTTTGGTTGTTGAAGAATTACTGGTGGTTGTGGCAACACTGGTAGTCGGGGTCACTGCACTGGTATTGGTCAGCGTGCTGCTGTTATTTTCACTACTGCTGGTGCTGGGCGCACTTTCATATGAGCTATTATCTGTTGAACTTTCTTCTATACTTCCGCTGGATGAGTTGGCGTTTTCCAGGGAACTTTGATTTACGCTTTCTGCGTGTATTCCATTTATGCCTAAAAAAGCAATACATATTGTAAAAACGAAAATTATTTGTAATTTTCGCGAAATTTTACCGCCTCCATATCACAGAGCCTTAAAAAAAAATCCAATCATTCAAAAAAAATCACGTTTTTGAAATCATTTTTGGTGGCTCCAATGATAGTGACCTATTGACTGGAACATACTATTTAAAGGTTGCCCTTCAAAATTGAAAAAAAGGACTTACCTGAGCGTATTGAATCAAATAGGGCGCATTTAAAAGGTTTCATAGGGACGGTAAAAGGAGATAGTCCAATTGCAGCTTAATCAATTAAACAAGTCACAAAGAGGGCTTTTTTCAAGAATATAACACTCTTTTCAGGGAAATTTATTAAAAATAAACTCTAATTTTTAAGATTCACTAAAGGTGGTGTGTGGTAGCCACACATGGTGGTGTCTGTACTACTTGGACTCTAATAAAGACGGAGGAGGCTTATTAAAAAATATTTGCCTTTAATAGACGTCTTTAATAAATGAGCAATTATCACCTCTTTGCTTGGGCAGGATTTAATAGGTAATAAACAATTATGGTGTAATAAATATTTCTAAATGAGATTGTTTAATATTCAATCTATTTTTAAAGAGCTTATTTTACTAGAAAAGTCGTATTTGCTAGGGGATATTAAGAAGGAAATAACTAATTTTTTCATATAGGTGCTTTTTGTCCTATTTTTGAATAATCGCTTTTAGGATAAGTTGCTTTTAAATAATTATAATTAAATTTTAAATATTTATTTAAGTTAAATAACCCAATTATAATAAGATTTCAGGGATTAATTGCTGGTTTAAGTATAGATATAAAAAAAGCATTAATTCCTATTTTTAGGATTAATTACTATTGTAAACAATTAGCATGGATTACACTTTTAAAACATGTATTCTACAATTAATTATCAGGAGATAATCTATGGATGGAATAAGGGATTTCGTATCTGAAAATAAATTTTCTGCAGGGATTTTCACATTACTAACTTTAATAATGATCATATTAGCATATGCTCTGGTAACAGTCCAGTCGAATATAGGAGTGGCCTACTGGGATATATTCTTATACCTGAACAACGCCCTAAAAATGGCAGGAATGGGGGTAGGTGATACACTTTATCTTCCACCTATTCTACCATTTATCACTTCACTGTTTTTCAAGGCTGGTTGGGTGAGTGAAACAACACTCTTTGCCGTTAGCGGAGTATTCTATATAGCAGGTGCTTTAGGATTATACCTCCTTTTAAAAATCCGATTTAATGAATGGGAGAGTATGGCCGGAGCACTATCATTTGCCACATTCACCATTGTCATTGCCTGGGCAGCATCAGGTGCTCTGGATGTTCCATCAATATCACTATCTATATGGGCACTTTACCTGACAATTCTATCTGTTAAGAAAGATTCAAGGTTCTTTTACCTGGCATTTCCAGTGGCCATGCTGGCATTTTTAACAAGATACACCTCGGGACTCATAATAATCCCCATGCTCCTGGTAATCTACCTCAACCACCCGAAAAAGGACCAGGTAAAAAAAGCATTGCAGGGAATAATCGCAGGGATAATAATATACCTCCCCTTCATGTGGTATTTCTATCGCAATACAGGGAAACCATTCCCCTTCTCAGATTTGTTTGTAGGAACAGCAGCAGGGGCAGCAGGAACCAACAATCCGGGTTATAATCTGGACATAAGTTATTATCTGAAGTACATCGCTAACTACATATCCAGTCCAGCACCAAGTACCTATTTCCAAACTCTATGGCCCTCTTTTAGTGAGGCCACAATACTGGCCTATGCCATTATGGGGGTTATAATTATAGGGATTGTAATATATCTCATAAAAATCTTAAAAAACCTCTTTGAAAGCGAGAGCTTTAAAACTTCAAAAAAACAGGTTTACCTTAAAATAATCCTCACTGCTGCATTGGGGATAATCCTGATAACCACCTATGCCCACATGTCATTTTTATATAGTGAAATCATTCTGCTAATGTTATCGCTATCTATTTACTATCTACTTAAAGATCTGAATCTAAAACACCTGGACATGGACCTATTATTTTTCACATGGTTTGGCGCGTTCTTACTGATGCATAGCTTTCACCCGGTAAAAGTAGACCGGTATTTCATTACCATGATCCCTCCATTAGCCTATGGGGTGGCTCTGGGCATTAACCAGATATCCAGTTTAATAAAGTACAAATTCAGCCGATGGAATGCAACATCTTTGGCATTATCCCTATTTTTAATCCTAGCCCTCTTATCATCCACGGCGTTCTATGTAAGTGAGATGCCCCAAAAAGATGACCTGCAAATATCAGAAGAAGCCATGGCAGGGTGGATTAAAATAAATGTGCCTGATTATTTAAATCAGACCATGGTATCTGACCGGGGGCCGGCCTTCAGCTGGTACTTGAAAAAATACGTAAATACTCGCATACCCGGAAACGTCCAACCCGGGACATTTGAAAAAACATTAAATGATCTTAACGCAGATTACTATATTTACAGTGCAGGCAAAAGCCCAATGGAACTTAAGGGATACACGGTAATATGGAAAATAGATAATGTGCTTCTCTACAAGAAGAATGAGTAATTAAATTATCTTTCCATTTTTACATATTTTAATTTTACGAGTTTATGGGAGTTATTTGTTGGGGTAGGTGATTTTAGGTAAATTTTTATTTTTTTCTAATTGACTTTTGAAGATTTTTCTATTAGTTCTTGTAGTTTTTCTTTTGTTTTTATGAATTGTGGCGATAGTTCTCTTTTAATAGTTTTCCATATATACTGATGAGATTTATGTGAGGTATGTGTGGTGGGTGCTGCTCTATTTTCGATTTAAATGTTAATTAGTTCTTTTATGAAATTTTTTCATAAATTTTATATATTTAAACTTTTAAATTTTAATTTATAATATAAAAAGAACGAGAGAGAGTTAAATGAAATCAAAACTATTTTCATTAATAATCATGTTTATTTTTGTTTTTTCAGTTGTTACTCCTGTAGTTAACGGATTAGAGAAAATTGATGGTTCAAAGTGGCGTATGGAAATTAATAAAACAAATTCAACAAATAAAACTATAAATGATACTAGTAAAAATTCGACCTTTAATAATACTACTAAAAACCAGACTGATGACCTCAATAAAATGAAATTATATGTGGATTCTATAAATGGTAATGACAGTAATGATGGTATTGATCCAACAAACCCTAAAAAAACAATTAAATCCGCTTTAAGATCTTCCCCTGAAAATGGAACCATTATTTTAAGTGCAAACTGTGATTTTAAAGAAAATGGGATTTATATAGATAAAAATGTACAGATTATTAGTCAAGGTTCAGCAATTGACGCTGAAGGAAATGGTAGAGCCATTGAAATTGCAGGAGATAAAAATGTTAACATTACAGGAGTAAAGATAATAAATGCAAATGTGCTTAGTCCTCGTGATGGAGGCGCTGGCATTTACATTAATAATGGTGCAGAAGTTATAATAGATAACTGTAATTTTAATAATGACATAGCTGGTTTAGATTTTGATCCAATTATTGAAAATCCTCGTATGTCTATAAATTCTATTTATCCCAGTGGAGGAGCAATTTACAATAATGGTGCAAAGTCTCTTATTATAAAGAACTCTCATTTTCAACACAACAAAGCCTATTACGGCGCTGCAATTTATAACTATGGAAATACCAAAATTGAAAATTGTAATTTTGAAAATAATTTATTATTAGAAAGTTATGTGGGATGGAATGCAGGTGGAGCAATTTATGCTGATGGAAATTATAAATTAGAGATATCTGACTGCGTTTTTAAAGGTAGTAAAATAAAATATTCGGTGAATTCTCAGACTATTATGAGTGGTGGTGTAATATATAATAATTATTGTACTATCGATTTAAAACGATGTATTTTTAGTGAAAATGATGCCGATAAAGGTGGCGCCATTAAAAATAATCATGGTACTCTGCATATCAATGGAACTACTTTTAAATCATCTAAAGCTTACTGGTCTGGTGGTGCCATTGATAATGATGGTGGAAAAGTGAATATAGATTATTCTACTTTTTTAGATAATAGAGCTTCAAATAGTTATAGACGTCCTGTATTATATATGGTGGAAGCTGGAGCTATTTATAATCATTATGGTGAATTAAAAGTTAATAACTCTATTTTCAATGGAAACTATGGGCAAATTAATGGTGGGGCTATTGTAAGTTACTATGGGGATGAATACTTTGAAAACACAAATTTCACACGTAATCAAATGACATGGAAAGATTATTATGGAAAAGGCGGAGCTATTTATCATTTATATAATAATTTAACCATTAAAAATTGTTATTTTGGAGGAAACTATGCTGCTGGTGCTGGGGGTGCAATTTACACCATTGATGCTCTTGTAATTATGGACAAAACCCGGTTTTTATGGAATGGACAGGACAGTATCGACAACGTCATCCTGCAACGTGGTGGTGCCATATACATTGAAGGTGCTAAGCAAGCATTTAACATTACCAATAGTCAGTTTGATTATAATCGAGCAGAAGCAGGTGGCGCTTTATATTCAACTGATGCAAATTTAATCATAGTAAACAGTAGCTTAACTAATAATTACGCTGAAGGAATAGGAGGAGCAATATTCATTAAAAATATTATCTCTAAAAAAATATATGGAACAGTTTTTAAAGCAAATTATAATGGCCGTGGGGAAGAAGATAATATCTATAATATGGATAATATGGGCAAAGATATACCTAATTATTATAATAATCTATTAAAATTGAAATAGAGAGTAAGGTCTTAAAATTTGACTAAAAGTAAAAACCATTCCCCTTAAAATTATTATTTTTTAAATATTATTAACTAATCTAACTCAATAGCATAAATTCAGATAATATAATTTTTAAAATTTTTTTTTACAAATCTTAATGTACTTGTTTCAAGTAAATATATAACACATTAATATGTAATATTAGGAACATAATTTTATTCTAATTTGAAGAATAATGTAAATTTAAAAGTATTTATTCTAATTTAATGAAAAATAATTTAACAATTTAAGGAACTAAATCATGACTAAAATCGCCGTTTTACTCCCGGCTTACAACGAAGAAGTGGCCTTGGGGAGCATTATCTTACGATCAAAACAATACGCAGATAAAGTTATAGTAGTGGACGATGGAAGCACAGATAACACAACTCTGGTGGCAGAACTGGCAGGGGCTGAAGTCATCACCCACCCTACAAATCTAGGAAAAGGGGCTGCTTTAAGGTCTGGATTTGAAGCAGCAAAAGACATGGATATTATTGTAACTATAGATGCCGATGCCCAGCACAATCCTGATGAAATACCCGACGTAATAAAACCTATCCAAGAAGGTCAAGCTGATGTGGTAAATGGCAGTCGCTACATAACTGGGCTGGATGAAAACACCCCTACATACAGGAGAGTAGGCCAAAAAGTCCTGGATAAAGCCACCAATATCTCCAGTGGACTGGATTTAACTGATACACAAAGCGGGTTCAGAGCATTTTCAAGAGAGAGTATAAAATACTTCCGCTTCAAAGAAGAAGGATTTGGAGTAGAAAGTGAGATGCTGTCGGATGTAGCAGAAGCCGGATTAAAGATAGTGGAAGTAGAAATAGGAGTTCGCTATGATGTGGATGGGTCAACTAAAAACCCCATAAGTCATGGGGTAAGGGTGCTGCTGCACATACTTCAAGAAATAGAATTAAAACGCCCTCTTTATTATTTCACAATTCCAGGATTAGTTATAACAATTTTTGGGGTAATATTGACTATAATATTTTTAAATGATTATTTATATGGTTCCAGTACTACCTGGGGACCAACCACAGCATCCATTATGATGACCATGTTCGGGACATTCATGGTATTTACGGGAATCATACTGGATTCAATCAGCCGCATGTTCAAGCAGAATATTAATAAAATTCAGTGAATTACTTCATTAATAAATTTTTTTTTTAAATAATTCTTGAGTTATTGCTGGTGTAGAATAATTATTCATTATAAAGAATTATTCCAAATTATCTTTAATAAAAATACTTTTTATAAGTCTTATATCAGTTTCATCCAGAGCCCTGGTGATTAAGACACCTAAAATGTATACAATGGCACATATTACAATCAAAAGTACCATAGGGAGTTTTAAAAATAATAATATCAATACCAGGAGCATATTTGGTATTAGAATTCTCCAGAAGTCTTTTAGTAATTCGCGGCCAATGGAATATTTAGTCTGGGAAGTGGTGAAACTCAACAATAAGAACATTATAAATTCAGTAAGTACCGTAGTTATACTAGCCCCAATAAAACTCAAAATAGGAATGGCAACCAGATTTGCCCCAATATTAAACACGGCCCCTACTCCAGCAATCTTAGTGACTGTGACCTGTTTATCAATAGAGGATAAGAGGTTGGTAGAGAGGTTATTGGTGAACATGAATACCAGAGTCCATACCAATATCTGCATTGATATAGTGGCAGCTAAATAATCACTACCTACAGTTAAAAGTATGATGTCACGAGCAAAAAAAGTGAGGCCAATGGTAATAGGCAGTATTATCATGATAACGTATTTTAAGGACCGTTCATAGGTTAATTTCAAAGCTTCGGATGATTCTTTATAATATTTGGCCATTACTGGGAATATGGAAACCATGTAAACTGAATAAATCGAAACCAGAACCAGCATTATTTTATAAGCAACATTATAAAGTCCAGTGGCCTCGTTTCCTTGAATATAACCCAGCATCACGGTATCGATCCAGAAGTATATGGTGGTGAATATGGCGGTAATTAAAAAAGGAAGCGAAATTTTAACAATTTTCTTCCAGTAAGTCCAGTTAATCTCTAACTCGGGCATGACAAATTTCCATTTTGAGATTATAAGGTTGCAGACAAGGCTCAGTAGGCTGCTAATAACGTAAACTAAACCAAATGCTAATAAATCTAATTTTAAGAATATCACCAGTAAAAAACCAGTAAAGAGCAGGGCACTGTTAAATATGGTTGTTATGGATTGGTATTCCATTTTCTCCAGCCCCTGGAAAAAACCATAGAAATTGTAGTTAAATGAATTGAAGATCATGTAAGCCCCAATCAATATATAAATCTGTTCTGTTGCAGTTGGATAATTTAAGAGATTTAAATAAACTGCGAGCAATATAATAATGATTAGGGATGTGATTATTTTAATGACAAAAATATTTCCAAGCAGTCTGGAGGCAATTGTAGTGTCTTTAGCTATTTCCCTGGTGGCATAAGTGGTCATTCCAACGTCCACAAACACACTTAAAATTCCAGTAGCTGCCAGTGCCTCAGATAAGAGTCCAAAATCAGCCACTCCTAAATACTTTGCAAGGAGTATGGTCCAGATAAATGCCAGTATATTATTTATAAACTGAGAAGCCATTAACCAGCCACTGTTTTTGACAATTCTTCGAACAGTTGTCATTATCCACCTTTTAAAAAAGTAATTCTGGATTGATTCAATACTAAAGTTTTAGAAATCAAATCTTTTATAGATTTTCTATATGGTAATTAAAAAAATAATTATATTCTAATTTCCCGAATAGATTACCCTTATTTTTTTCTGGGGAAACGTTGTTATTTTTTCTTGTTTTTAAGTAAAAACCAGTCTACAGTTTCTCTCAACTGGCCCTTAAAATTGTCATCTACTTTAAAACCAATTTCAACCAGATTAGAAGTATCAGCTAAAGAATGCTTTATATCTCCTTTTCTCTCTGCTAAATAAGTAGGCTTAATATCTGAGCCCATAATCTCTCTAATCATTTCAAACAGATTATTAATAGACAAAGCATTTCCCCCAGCCAGGTTAAGAGCACCTGAAAATGAAGATTCAGCAGCCACTATATTTCCCTGCACAATCTCTTTAACGAATATGAAATCCCTGGTCTGTTCCCCATCCCCATATATTACAGGAGACTTTTCGTTAACCATGGAATCAATGAATTTAGGTATAACTGCAGCGTACTGTGAATTAGGATCCTGTTTAGGTCCGAATACATTGAAATACCTAAAAGAAACAGTTTCTAATCCATAAGTTTCATAAAATGCCTGGGCATAATGTTCTGCAGAAGATTTAGATGCAGCATAGGGTGATAGAGGACTTAATGGCTCGTTTTCTTTTAGTGGCATGTTCATATTATTGCCATAAACTGCAGAAGAAGAAGCATTCAGCACTTTTTTAACTCCACAATTACAGGCAGCCAGTAATATTTTCAGTGTTCCCGTGGCATTAATGAGGTGTGCTTTTTCAGGATGATCCACACTTAAGGGGACGCTGGCCATAGCCGCGTGATGAAAAACGTAATCTACATCTTGAAATATGTCATTTAAATCCAAATCAGTGATGCTGCCGGTAATTATCTCCAAATTTGTATGTTGAGGATTAGTTAAATTACCTAGTTTTCCAGTGGAGTTATCATCTATTATGGTCACCTGATTGTTTTCTACAAGTTCATCTACTAAATGAGACCCGATAAAACCTAAACCACCTGTAACCACTATATTTTTATTCTGCATTTCATTTACGTCCTTATTGATTAGAATAATATTTTCTTTGGTGCTGTTAATTGATAAGTTAAATTAGTTGTTGATTTATATATAAATAATTATTCCATGACTGTTTTTAATACCTCTAAATTCAAAGGGGATGATGTCTATTATTATATAAAACATCATTTATTATTCGCTCACATCGACCCACAAGTGTAATGATCTATAGGCTGTTGTTTCATCAGGAAGCTTGTATAAGATAAATTCTAATTTTTTATCAGCACCAGCTATAGTGGGGGCAAACTGTATGCTTTTTTCCCATTTTTCTCCGGGCTTTAGATTTATTACTTCGCTGGTGATATTGGTTCCATTCAAACTAACAAGGTATCTATAACTGATATTGGCATACTCATGGTTCACCACACCTAAAATAACAGAACCATTTTGACCCACAGTAAGGTTAGTTGGATAATCACTGGCCTTACCACCTGGACCTAAAATATAAAATTCAGTGAACTTTTCCCCTTCTTTGGGTTTTACAATAATATATACCGTACTGGCCACAGCCAGAATTAAACAGATAATCAGTACAATAGAAAGTATTTTATCCAGCCGAGATTCCTGCTGGAAAGATGCCTTAATAGAATGGAAGTATGGTGAAAGATTTGGAGCATATCTCTCATCTTCATCCAATCTTCTGCGCCTTACAAGAACAATAACACAGAGTATAATGGTTAGGGCAGTTAAGGGAAGAATTAAAGATGTAAATTCTACACTGGATTTAGTAAAATAAAGAATTCCTCCAATTAAGGGAGATATAGCTAAACTCAAACCAAAACTCAAGGCCAAACGCTCAATACCATCAACACTTGATTTTTTAGGAAACAAGGCCGCGGTTAATACGTAGCCCGGTATGAATAGGACAAATAAAAGCCCAAAAATCTCTCTTAGAGGCGTTGCACTTAAAAAAGGAACATAGATGGTGGTCAAAGTAATTAAAGTAGTCAAAATTACTAAAAATATATCATTTTTCAAAAAAGATAGCCTTGAACTAGATTCAGGAGTAAATGACTTTTTCTCAGGGTAAACCTGTGAAAATGATTTTTTCAAATCCTCTTCCAGGTGCTGTGTTTTTGAGAATTCATCTTTTCTTTTTAATTTTTTAACTTCCCTTGTTGTGTCATTGGATTCAACTTTTTCTGGATCCTTTTTTAATTTAAAGCTCTTTTTTTCTTTAGAGTACTGTTTCAATTCATCTGTTAATTCGTGGGTTCTATCAGGATAGTCCTTCGGGGATAAAGATGGTGGATAACTTTTATATTTTCTTCGATTGATCCATAAGACCCCTAGAATCCCTATAATTGTGATGACGGATAGTATGGTGGTGCAGATATTGTGATATCCTTGCTGAGATGGGTAAATCACTCCGAAAAGAGATCCAATCATAATGGAAATCAGTATGCTTAGAAAGATGCTGATTAAAATAGTGGATTTTTTAGAAGTGAATTTAGAAGATAAAATTAGTTCTTTTAATACGTAACCTGGTAAAATAAAGATTAAAGGAACCATGAAAACGGCCCTTATCCATGTATTTGCAACAGAGGGCACCCAGCTTAAGATCAACCCCAGAAAACCAAACACTAAAACAACCAGATATAACCATATGAGTGATTTATTTTTCTTTTGAGGAGTTATATCCTCAACTTCACGGGACGCGGTCTTATGAACACTGGGGACAATGGAATACGGTTGACCAGATTTTTTAGAGTCATTCAGATCATCCCATGAATTTTCAGAATCTAAAACTTCGCCTCTGAATGATTTTTTCAGGGTTTTTTGAATTTTTATACGCCGGAGGTAAGATAAAACAATAAAAAGCAGACTTAATCCTATCAATATGCCTAAAATTGTTTTTGAGGATATCTTTAAATGGGTCAGATACCTTAAAGCACCTATACCTAAAAAAAGGGCTGTACTAACTAATATACTCCCAATAACCTTCTTTTTACGACTATACTCCTTGAATTTTTTAAATACGCAGGCCAGTAATGCATATCCTGGTATGAAGAATAATAAGGCTATGCAAAATGGTGTTTTGATAACACTATCCTTTAAAAATGGTCCTAATATTAAAAATGAGGATAATAATGTAACCAGTAATATAACCAGTAAATCTTTAGATGATTGATTCAACTTTATTACTCGATCGTCCTTTTTTTTAGCAAGAGGGATGGGTTTTCTACTAATGCTGGAAACCTTATCTTTTTCTAATTGAGCTGCTTTTCTAGCAGTTTTTAAAAGTTTAGCTTCCTTTCTGTTCTTTATTTTAAAGCGAGACTCTTTTTCCCACTTACCATTATCCTCTTTTATTTCGTTTTTTCCGCCCTTTAATTTTTTAACGAGTTTAATTACAAAAACCAGAGTCACTATAATAATGGTTAAATATTGGAAAGTTGAATTCAATGAATTGATATGAGCATAACTGGTTAGAAAACCCCAGAGCCCTATCAGGACTATTCCAATTATTATGGATAAAAATATTTTAATTAAATTGGAGGTTTCCTCTTTACGTGGTAAAGGCAGTAAAAGAGTAACACCATATCCCGTTATGAAAATTATTATTAAGCTGGCTATAGTGCCGGCAATAGTCTGTTTTAAAGTGCTAATATTGAGAATAATCAGGGATATTGTAGTTATTATTAAAAGCAATATCTCTGTTTTTATTGATAATGATTGACTGGCGGAATCCATGCAATGCCTCGTTATATATAATTATGAGTAATGAGTTTCTGCTTAAAATTTTCATGTAAATCTATGACTTTAAAATTCGAGAAATGTAAGTATATTATTAGAATCATTGATATTAATATTATTATTCATTTATATTATAAGACAATATATTTTTTGCAGATTTTATTAATTTTAGTTATTTTTGTCCAGGGTGATCTGTAATTATTTGCTGGGGTTATAAAAAATTAATTATGATGGTGTAAACTATATGTTTATACTTATAGAATAGTGAAATTGGAGATTTAGTTAATACTTATTTTAGAAATAGTCTGATGAAGTAGTGGATTGTAACCTGTATTTTATAACCATTTTTGATCTCTTTTTTACTATTAAATCGGGGCCTAAAGGTGGTTACTATAATTTGATGTCTTTTTAATAATTGTTTTAATTTACGTCCTTATAAATCCGCATATTTGTTCATTAAGAGTTATAATTACTTATCTTTTAATAAATAATATCCTTTCATAGAAAGGGTAAGTAAAAACATTTATATATTGTGGAGTATTATCCTTTTATCATGATTATTCATGCTAATGATATGTACACATTATTGAGCTATGTCATTACAGTAGCTTCGGCCATTGGTGTGGGGCTCTTAATAAGACTTCCTCTGTTACCAGAACGGCCAATGAGGCATTCATGGACAGTCAGTGCATTATTTCCTACTCCTATTATTTCTCTAGGTCTGCTAGCAATATTCTTTAAGTTAGGAATTAGTGGTTTTTATCATGGTCTGGATTTAGCTCTATTTTTAGGGATACTTTCAGCATTATTTGTTAAATATTTATTTGACGGAGTATTTCCAAAACCAGCAATGGGGGAATCAGATGAATGAACTACTGGGAGTAGCAATAGCTGCCATAATATCCTGGCTAAACTTTGTCCTTATTGATACATGGATGGGACTTCCAGAATCTCCTGGTGTAAAAGGGGCAGGGTACATTGGAAAAGGTGTTCAAAAGCGAGGAGGAGACTTAGCTGGAGGATTCTTCCAGGGAAATATAGTATGTTCGCCTGATGCATCTGCTGGAACATTACTGGCTGCTATTGGTTGTTACCTTATAGGGATACCTGAAGGTGGATTTATAGCTGCTTTACTGGTTTATATTGGTAACCGTTTATGTGCAGATCCAGGATACGCTGGAACTACTGGAGCACTCACCACTACAATTATAATCGCTGCAGGTTCGTATGTGGGAATAACCCCGGTCATGTTTGTGGTGGGAATGGTAATCGCCATAACCACAATTCAGGGAATATATCACCCTGCGTCATCCAAATTGCTGGGTAAACTGGCTCATAAAATGGGTAGATACACTAAATTATCTTAAATTACGAAATGATTTATATTAAACAGGATGATAACAAATGTTAATTGAAATCATTGGTGCAATAGTGCTTTTAATGGCTATAAGGGCCCTTGTAGCTCAAGACAGGTCTGAAAGGTTACTTTATTTAAATGCAATGAGTTTTGGATTTTCAGCATTAATTGCACTGTATATTCAAACTCCATTTGGAGCCATAATTGCTATTACTTATTTCGTAGCATCAACCTTAAGTTCAAATGCAATTGCATATGCTTTAGATAGAGTTAAAGAAGAAATAGTACTGGATGAATAGGTGCTTTAAACTCTAATTTAATTTCATTAATAAAAAAATAATAAAAAAATATCACTTGTAATTATTTATATGCCTGGTGAAAGATCATGAATCCCCTGGATTTCATAAATTTAACTAATGTTTCGGCAATAGTAATGCTTATTGGAGCTATAGGAATTATACTGCTTCAAAAACCCCTGGATAAGGTTATAATGTTTGCATTATTACAGGGAGGATTTATTGGTACTGTAATTTCAGCTCAATATCTGGACGTGGCTCTTGCCGCAGCAGTATTTGATCCTATTGCTACTGTTATATTATTAATGGCAATCATAAAGTTGAATGAGATAAGAGAAAAAAAGGAAAACCCGGAGGGTGAAGAAATTGTTTGATCCTCAGATATGGTTTTATACAGGTTGTATCCTGGTAATTTTCGGTAGTATTGCTACAGTTGCAGGTCCTGGTGTTAAAGACCCTATTGTACGAATATTAAATACTGAAATTCCAGCCATAGGTGTTTCTCTCATATTTTTAACTTATAATCACACCTTAGCTCTTTTAACTTATATTGCAGCCACTACTATCATAACTTTGATACTTCTAAGAGCAGTAATCCGATTGGAAGATATGGGGGCTGAATTATGAAGAGCATTGGTAGATTATGGAACGAACTGGCCAATCCTAAACGCATTCCACGATTATTTTCCATTGCTTTGGGATTATTACTCATAATTGGCTTTTTAGTTCCCATGGCTCTTAATGATCATCAACTTTATCCGAGACCACTACCACAACAACAAATCCATGAGAAAAATCCATTAGCTCCTTACGATCGGGGAGGCATACCTCTTAAAGAGCCAGGTATAGTAAAAGCACAGTACCCTCAAAATTCCAAGGAACTGGGTATGATTACCAGTTATTTATCTCCAATAGCAATTGGTGTTAAAAATACCACTTATTATTATGGTACCTCTATTTATTCATCTCCTGGTGGATTAATTGATGAAATATTATACTCTACCCGGGGTTTTGACACAATATTGGAGTCAACTATACTGATGATGGCCTTTGTAGTCGCCTCCTGGGTGGCACTGAACTTTACCATGAGGAGGGAAGAAGAATGATAGTACCTGCAGTTGTACCAGAATTTACAGTATCACTATTCCTTCCAGCAGTATATGTTGGTCTTATAACAGGATTCATAGCATTACTGGGAATATCTTTCCAGAAAAATGATTTAAGTGCTCTCATACTCACGGATATCGTGGGAATAGCCATGCTCATAATAGTAGCAGCAGTAGGCACCGACCTTGCTGAGGCATTAATCTTGCCGGGTTTAGTAGTAGAACTGGCTGAAATCATGGCGATTTCTGAAATACTCATGAGCAGAGAAATGCGGAAAACTGGTAAAAGTTCACAGTTTATGCCTTTACCCATTGCCATGGACATGGAGATATTCTCCACTGCACCTAATTTTCTGGCTTTAATATTAATAGCATACGGATGTTTCTTGACGGGATTTACTGGAGGAGCAGTAGCCGGTGGAGGGATATTATTTTATGTGATTGCTCGAAAATCTCGAGGACTCCCTATCAAGGTTTGGGAGGGCATAGCAGGAATTTCTGGTGTGGCCTGGTGTATCTGGCTGGCTGGATTTTTAATATTCTTTGTAGCACCTCAACTATGGTTATTAGGTCTTTTCATGTCAGGATGCGGAATTCTAATAAAAGTAGCATCTAAGATGGGGCTGATTGGAATAATGGCCCGAGAAGAGATAAAAAGAGAGTAGTTTATGGATAACACTAAATTATCATAATTATAAAATTAAATAAAAAATTAATGAGGAGTAAAAAATGGACATAGCAACATTAGGCGGGCAACTACTGGGTCAAATACCATTAGGAGACATTGTACTCTACCTTACTCCTTTCAACTTGTTCATGTTTGCCGGTGCCCTAATATTTACCACCTTAATTGCTATCAGCAGAACTGAAACTCAGATTGAAGCAGAGTTCGGTTCTCTTAAGGACAACGAAGTAACAGTTGATTTGGAAGAATTCAAAATAAGAAGATTTTTAGCTATAATATGTGGTTTGGCTACTGCAGGGGCTATGATTACAGGGGATCTTTTTAATTTCACCCTATTTGTAGCACTAATTGGGATAGTTAATATAGGTATCGTATCTGCTGTAAAACAAATCGATGTACTTGATGCAGCTTTCCAGTATGGATTAATAGCTATGATCGCTTCCCTACCATTATTCGGGGGCGCTGCTTTAATACTGGGGGCTACTGGGACTTTAAGCATATTGCAATTATCTACTCTAACTTCAACAACCCCTATGATGTTTTTCGCATCATTACTGCTTATAATGGGAATAGCTGGAGAAACCGGTGTGGCACCATTCTACGCCACCAAAGCAGAAATGTTCCGTACTCCCGGATCCCCTTTTATACTTATAATTCATTTAAGCTCTTTACTAGTCATAGTAAGAGCAATAGAAATACTTTTGATTATAAATAAACCATTTTAAAAAATATCATGAAAAAATTAGTTTAGGGTACTTCAGGTGAAATGAAATGAATCAAATAACTGTTGCCAGCTATTCAATGTTTATAATTTCAATATTAGGAATTTTATACGCCCTAATCTTTAATCCAGCTGATTGGATAGTATATGGCATATCTATAGTACTTATACCTGTATTTATACTGTCTTTGGGTCTAATAATAATGGCCCGGAGTAAAAAAGAGGAGGAAGACGAGAGAACTAATGAGCCATTTATTGGGTATTAATAAAATTTTCCGGCTCGTCTTTTTAAAAATTACTGGTGATGAAATGAATTTAATGGCAAATATCCTTTTAAATGTTCTCGTTGCCTTCCTTGTGGGAAGCCTTCTATTCGGACTTCAAAGGAAGATTATGGCCCGGATACAAATGCGTCCGGGACCACCAATAATCCAGCACTTACTCCACACATTTAAATTTTATGTTAAAGAATCATCATTCCCCCGAACTGCAGCCATGCCATTTTATGTGGCCATAGCCAGTATGCTGTGTGCTATATGGGTCAGCGCAGTGATTGTAGGGCCAGTAGCCCAGGGGTCACTGTTATTATTCTTTGGTATTTATGCCCTGCATAAAATCGTGGAACACAATGCAGGTTCATCTTCTGGATCTCCTTATGGTAAATTGAGCTGTGTAAGAGCAGTATTTTCAGCAGCAGCAGAAGTTCCACTTTTTGCTGTTTTGATAATCATATATCTACAAACTAATACCATGGTTATCCATGATATTATACAGTACCAGAGTGTCAACGGCCCTCTGATTTACACCATTCCTCTTGCTGCTGTGATGTTCTTTGTGCTCATTTTATCCAAGGCACCGTACTCACCATTTGCCATTACCAAGGGTAAAGATATTATTTCAGGCTATGAAACTGAACACTTTGGTGTGCTTAGGGGATACCTCATGATTTCTGAATCAATTGCATGGTACATGCTGTTGTGGGTTTTCTTAACTGTGTTTATAGGTCCCATGAGTATTCTAGGTTATTTAATAGGAATGTTAGTTCTCAGTGTTATAACGGCTTTTATCAATGCCACAACACCCCTGCTCAATCCTAACCATTCCATCATGGTCCAAGTTATATTTGCATTCATTGGAATATTTGGATCCATTTTACTGATGATGGTATTTTGAAATTAAAAAAGGAAAAACATTATTTACAATCAAGCTTATCTGAAGGAGAATCAGAAATGGCAGAAGAAAAAGACATCATATTCCTGACTGCACTTGTCGCTTTAGGTGTAGTGCTTGCCAGTGGGCTGGCTGCTTTCCTACAATGGATGGTGGTTATTCCTGTTACTATAGTCGGGATAATATTTACTGTAATAATAATGCTCCAGCAAAGAGATAAAGCAGTACATTTTTCAGAAATACTGGAAAAATGGGCATTTATAATTGCTTTAATCTTGTTTATTGTAGCATTTATTGTTCTTTACAAACCAGCTTAACGGTGATAAAGTGACTGATATATTTTACCTCATATATTTAGTATCATTTGTATTGGGTTCTGTAGTAGGGCTCCTATTAAGTTATAAAAAATATGGCGCACCTTTTGTAACTGAAAAAATCGACGCTATAGCTTTAATAATTGCCATTGTGGGCTGGATTTTATTAATCAACAACCAGCTTCTAATGATTATACCATTTTATGTATCCATAACCATTGGTGTTTTCATGGCGGCTATGGTTTTAGGTATGCGCCCGGGATATGGGCGATATGAAACGGTCATTGGAATTGTAGTTTCTGCAGTACTGTGGCTGGCAACCAATATGTTGCTTTAAATTTAAGAGATTATAATAGAATGAACAATTAAGTGGGCAGAGCCCGGTGATAATATGGATCATGAGGAATCACTTCTGGAATTAATGAAAACCAGAATTATTCAAAGTTACCGCTGGAGAAATGATATTGTCATCCCTCTAGCAGATGAACTGGAAATAGAACCAGATGATTTTGAAAAAATATTAATAAAAAAACTGGATATGTCCAGTTTAGAGGCTTTACACCCTCGTTTTGAATCGGCTCTCCCTCGATGTATAAAAGAGAGGCTGCATGCTGATTTAAGGCTTTGCTGGCTTTGTGATGTAATGGAAATAATTTCCGACCAGCAAGCCGAAACTATAAAGACTAAAATAACTAAGGAAATATTAGATGGAAAAGAATATGAAGATGCCTTAGAAGATGGTAAAAAAGAATTACTGGAAATCTTAATGGAATAAAAAGTTATTAAAACTTATTAAAGTGCTGGTATAATAAAGTGCTTTCAATTCTTTTAGAAATCCTAAAGAGGAAACTAAGAGGTAAAGAAATGTTAGACGCTCTTAAAGACATTGTAAGAAAGAGTTCAATTCACGTTTGCCTGGTGAATACAGGTGGATGTAATGGCTGTGATATTGAGGTAGTGGCACTGCTATCGCCTCGCTATGATTTAGAACAATACGGTATATATGTACATAATAATCCCCGGGAGGCCGATGTTATTCTGGTAACAGGGGCTGTCACTGAACAATGGAAAGACAAACTGCGGCGGATTTATACCAAAGCACCTGAACCAAAAGTCGTGGTGGTTATTGGAAATTGCCCGGTATCTGGTGATGTATTTAATCAGGAAGGGGGAAGTGTATATGCTCCGGTATCTGATTTTATACCAGTAGATGCAGAGATACCAGGCTGTCCACCGAGACCATCTGAAATATTAGAGGCTATTTTAGCAGTGGCTCCAGGAGCCATAGCAGCTAAAGGGAGGCAGAAAGAATGATATTACCTCTGGGACCAATGCACCCTGCATTTAAAGAACCATTAAGATTAAAACTCAAAACCCGAGGAGAAAAGGTTCTAAGTGCCGAGATTGATTACGGATACGTTCACCGGGGAATCGAAAGGGTTATGACTGGTAAAACATGGCAAAAAGCCATATATTTATCTGAGAGGGTCTGTGGTATCTGTTCTTATATCCACACTCAGACCTTTGCTGAAACATTCGAACTTATTTCTGGAGAAAGGGCACCGCTCAGGGCACAATTTTTAAGGGTTTTAACTAATGAACTGGACAGGATTCAAAGCCACTTACTGGCCAACTCCACTTACTTTAAAGCATTAGAACATGAAACCCTTTTCATGTACATGTTATATTTGAGGGAACCTGTAATGGATGCCATTGAATTACTTACTGGTAACCGGGTTAATATGGGATGGAACGTAGTAGGGGGAGTCCGTATGGATGTAGACGACACTCACCTGCAAAAGGTTCGAGACATCATTAACAATCTGGAATCAGAATATGATAAGTACGTGGAAATGTTTGAACAGGGTCCTTTAGTAGGTCTTCGTTCTAAAGATGTTGGTGTCATGAGTAAAGAAGACGCTATAAAAGGTAGAGCAGTTGGACCTATAGGGAGAGCCTCTGGATTAAAACATGATTTAAGAGAAGATCACCATACCTACAGGGATCATCTGGATTTCAATGTTATCTGGAGAAAAGAAGGAGATAACTTTGCTCGAACCATGAATCGATTTGATGAAATTCCCGAATCAATTAGTCTCATAAAACAAGTAATAGATAATTTACCTGAAGGAGAAGTCCGTAAAAAAATTGATATTGGTGCAGGATATGGTGAATGGAGAAATGAAGCTCCACGTGGTGAAGTTACATATATGATTGAAACTAATGGCAACCTCATTAACAACATATCCATAAGAACCCCCAGTATCATGAATATTGATTCCTGTGCAAAATACATGCTTCAAGACGCAGCCACAGTAGCCGACGCTGTAGCCACATACGCCAGTGTAGATCCCTGTGTGGCATGTGCTGAGAGAGTAGTCATACTCGATGAGAAAGAAGGAAAAAAAGAATTCCAGGGAATACATAACATAAAATACTTGAAATAAATAAAGCCGATTAATCTAGAATTTGATAAAAATAGTTTAAATTTACAATGTGATGATGCCTTATGTCTTCTGTAATATGGTACCTGTATGAGTTCGCTAGAAAATCATGGGCCGAGAAATTTGCTGATGCCAAATCAGGTCATGATATAGTTGAAAGACCAGCAAGATTTAGAGATTTCCCGGAAGTCTTTAAAGAATATTGTATAGGTTGTGGAGCTTGTACAGCTGCTTGCCCTGCACCAGGCGCAATTAAACTGGTGAGAGATAGTGACACTTCTGAAACGGAGGGTCTAACTTATCCCGTAATTACTGCCGGAGCCTGTATTAGGTGTGGTTTTTGTGCAGAAGTATGTCCCACTGATCCTAAAGCAATAGAATGTGGTGAAAACCACCTCATTAGAGAAGAATTTACTATTCTTCCTGTGGAAAAAATGTTTGTCATAGACGATTATCTATGCATCCGATGTAAAAAATGCATGAATGCCTGCCGGGTGGAAGGAGCAATTACCGAAGAAGACAATAAAATAGTTATTGATCAGTCTAAATGTATTGCCTGTGGCGACTGCCTTAAAAACTGCCCGGTTAAAGGGGCTCTTAAAGGTATTTACATTTCCAATGTGGAAGAACAAAAGAGGATTATAAATTTAGCTGTTCAAAAATTAGAAAAAGCTATTGAAGACAATCAAGATGAAATAAAAGTTCTTCCTGCAGATAAAGTCTTAAAAATGGAACTACCTGCTGATGAATTAATTGAAGAATCGTTACAAATTCTCAATAATGAAGAAATGGTCATAGATCTTATTGAGAAAGTCACGGATCGACTAAAACTCCGGGTTATTACATGGGATGAAGAAAAATGTACTAAATGTCGTTTGTGTCTTGAAGACTGCCCATCTGGAGCTATAATCTATGATGAAGAAAAAGGGGTTAAAAGAGATCCAGATAAATGTTTAAGATGCAGTACGTGTTACCAGACATGCCCATTCGGGGTAGCTGGTTATTATATTGCAAAATTCTTACTTAAAAGATCCCCTGAAGAGGATGTAATATTAATCACTTTAAAGGCATCTAATTTACCCATATAATTATGAATGAAAAATTATCAAGGATTTTAACAGTTTAGGAGAGGATAATATCCCTGTCACCACTAAAAAACTTTTTAAACCCTTACGGGAAGTTGAAGTTAACTACGAGATTGACTTCAGTAAATGTGAAAAATGTAAGGAGCGTCCCTGTCTTAAAGCGTGTCCTGTAGATGCTGTTCATGAAATACCTCCAGACAACCACATTGAACTGGATGATAAATGTTTTGGATGTGTTTTGTGTAGAGAAGCATGTCCTTATGATGCTATAAAAATGAGGACCACTCTCTCAGAACCTATACGTGAAAACATACCTAATATCAATCCTAAACTATGCCGGCGTTGCGGGGCCTGTGTGGCAGCCTGTAAAACTGGTGCTATAGAACTGGTGGCATCTGGAAATGAGGAAGCTCATAGTGTAATTGATGAAGAAAAATGTGTCCGATGCGGATACTGTTCCAGAGTATGTCCCACAGAAGCAATCAAATACGGGGAAATCCTACCAAGATCCGTGGTGGGTGGAAAAGCAATAGTGGTGAATCAAAAGGATTGTATTGGCTGCATGACGTGCACTCGAGTTTGCCCTTCAAAAGGTGCTATAAATGTAGGAAAAATGAGTAAACTGCCATTTATTGATCCATCTTACTGCGCTAGGTGTGAAGAATGCATGGATGTTTGTCCTTCTGCTTCTATTAAGTACTCCTCAAGGAAAAGGGCTTATGAACAATTTTCTAAGCTTAAAACCATGGAAATAGTGTCTGAACTTTTAGAAAAAGAATCTGAAAAACTTGCTAATGATGCCGGAAAAATTGACGGTATTTTAAATAATGTCATTCGTGATGTAAGTTACCAACACAGCGAAATGGAATTTGAAGAGGATGTAACTCCACTTATCAAATCAAAAATTCAGAATCTTGTGGGTTCTGATTTTGAAGTAACTGATGTTAAAGAGATTATTGAATCCACTTCGCCCCGGAGAGAAATTAAAGTAATTGAAGAAGAATGCATTGGTTGTTCGGCATGTATTGGGCAGTGTCCTGTTAAATGTATTGAATTGGAAATGCCTTCACCAGTACATATTAGTTCAGAATGTGTTTTCTGTGGTAAATGTGTGGAAACCTGTCCTGTCACGGCTATTGAACTTAAAGAAGAATATTTCGAAGCCACAGATGATACCATTCTCTTAAAAAGGCGCACTATAACTGGTCCAAGACACGGTGAAGTTAAAGTAGATGATTCCACCTGTCAGTCCTGTGGAATATGTGTAAATAAGTGCCCGGTAGATGCATTGAGTATGGAGAATGATCATGTTTTGGTAGATCAGGAGTCATGCATTGCCTGTGGTGAATGCCAGGCCATTTGCCCGGTCACTGCAATAAGAGTTCAATCCATATAACCATATTTTTATTTTATGAAGATAAAAAAATATTTTAGTCCATGGAGGGACATTTTTGATGGATAAATTATTTATAACTGATTGTGAAGGCCCATTATCAGTTAATGATAATGCATTTGAATTGGCAGGTCACTTTATACCTCGCGGAGAAGAATTTTTCTCTATTGTTAGTAAATATGATGATATGCTGGTTGATGAGATAAAAAGACCAGGTTACCATGCAGGTGATACTTTAAAATTAATCACACCTTTTTTAAAGGCATACGGGGCAACCAATAAAAAAGTAGTTACATTTTCTAAAGAAAACGTTTTTTTGGTCCCTGGTGCGCAGGATACGTTAAATCAGCTTAAAAAATTACTTAATTCTTTCATTGTAAGTACCAGTTACCAGCAATATATTAAAGCTTTATGTGATGTTACTGGGTTCCCATTTGAAAATACTTACTATACTAAAATGGATCTGGAAATTCAAAGCATTAAAGAATCTGAAAAAGATAGATTAATGGAATTAAAAGACCTTATTGTGCAAGGTATAGATTTTAAGGACCTGGATAAAATCTTCTTTGAAGAGATACCGGGGATGGAAATTGGAAAACTATTAAATTCAGTAAAAACCGTTGGTGGTGAAGGTAAAAAGTTAGCTGTAGAAGACATCGTAAGCAAAACAGATATTTCTCCTTCTAAAGTAATGTATGTCGGTGACAGCATAACCGATGTGGAACCTTTGAGGTTTGTTAGGGAAAACCAGGGTTTATCTATTTCTTTTAATGGAAATGAGTACGCTGTAAGGGAAGCTGAAATAACTGTAATCTCTGAAAATACCATAGTAACATCTATATTAGCTGATATGCACTCTAGATTCAACAGGGATTATGTCTTGGGGTTTGTTAAAGCATATTCTAAAGACCCTCAGGTGGCCATGGATAATTTTAGAATCAGCTTTAATTTACTGGAGGATTTTAAGAAAATATTCCAAGATAGAGAATTGCCTTTAATTGAATTAACCCATGACAATTGGGAATACCTCACCAAAAAAAGCATGGAATGTCGCAGAAAAGTAAGAGGAAAAGCAATAGGGGAGTTAGGATAATGATTATTAATGGTGTGGAAGTAGAAGAAACCTATTGCGAAGCATTTAAAGGCACATGTGTCAGGGCCTTAATCACAGCCAGTGATAGTGAAATTTTAAAAAGAGCAGCCTTTGATTCCACTTCAACTCCTGGCGCGGTTATAGGTAGAGTAGAAGGGGGAGTGGAATCTTTTGTTGATTCGTCGCAAACTCCTGATGGCCGGCAAGGAGTTATTGTGCAGTTCTGGTTTGGTTTGGATGATATGGAAAAATTTGAAGTGGAATTGTCTTACCGGATCCGTCAAGATATCCTGGTAAAACCATTCACATCTGTTTTCGACGCATCACTTATATCTGAAGGACACATTGGAATGATGAAACAAGTGGGCCATTGCGGAGATGGATTTGAGTGGGAAGAAAACATCAATGATAGGGATATGATTGTGGTTCCCATTGCCATTCCTGACTTTAAAATAGAAAGTAAGTTATCATATCAAAAAGGTATCATGGGCGCCAATTTTTGGTATATGTGTGAAGATGAAGAATCAGTTTTAAAAGCCGGTAGAAAAGCACTGGAATCTATTAAAAAAATCGAGGGAATTATAACACCCTTTGATATTTGTTCTGCAGCATCAAAACCAGAAACCAACTACCCATGGATTGGCCCAACAACTAATCATCCTTTCTGCCCATCCTTAAAAGATAAACTTAAAAGTGAGTCTAAAGTACCGGTAAATGCAAATTATATTCCAGAAATAGTAATTAATGGACTGGATATGGATAATGTGAAAAAAGCAATGAAAGCCGGAATTGAAGCTGTTACATCTGTTGATGGTGTGATTAACGTCTCTGCAGGTAATTATGAAGGACAATTAGGGGAATATAAAATCGATTTAAAAGAACTTTTCAAATAAAAAATATACTTCTCGGGATGGTAATGAACAATCAAAAAACCAATAAATTTGATGTAGTAGGGTTCGGCGCCCTCAATATGGACCAACTGCATTATGTGGATAAATTAGCTGGTGCTGATGAAGAATCATTTATAACAGGGGTCAGTGAATCTTGTGGAGGATCTGCAGCCAACACCACCATAGGCCTATCACGGATGGGTCTTAAAACAGGATTCCTGGGAAAAGTATCTGGTGATAGGGAAGGAAATACTCTTTTAAATAACTTAATTCAGGAAAAAGTAAATACTGATGGAGTTACTGTTTCATCATCAGGACGCAGCGGACGAGTAATGGGTTTTGTAGATAAACAGGGTCAAAGAAGTTTATATGTCGATCCCGGAGTTAATGACCTTATTTTGATGGAGGATATTGATCTTTCTTACCTTAATCATACTCAATTTTTACATCTAACTTCCTTTGTAGGTGACTCATTTAAGGCCCAGGAAGAATTAATATCCGAAATTCGCGATAAAATTAAAATTAGTTTTGATCCAGGTAGAATTTACGTTGAAAAAGGATTTGAATCATTAGAAAGAATACTGAATCGCACAGATATTTTATTGATTAATGAAGTCGAATTGGAACTGTTATTGAAAAATCGATATGAATCATATATACAAGGAGCTAAACTCCTACTTAAAGAAGGAATAGGATTGGTTGTTGTTAAACGCGGGAGTCAGGGTTCATATGCAGTTAATGATGAATTTGAAGTTTCAATGCCTTGTCTTGATGTGAAATGCGTTGATACTACTGGTGCCGGAGATGCATTTAATGCAGGTTTATTATATTCACTTATTCAAAATTACTCTTTAAAAGAGGGGTGCGAATTTGCAAATTATGTGGCCTCTAAATGTATAGAATGTTACGGTGCCACTGATGGTTTACCTTATACCTCCAATACTTCTGAATGAAAAAAATATGAAAAGCTTAAAAGGGTACAAAAATGCATATAACATTAATGGAGATTTAAAGAAAAAATTTCATTAGTATCTAATGTGAAATTTCAATATTATCTGTGGTTGTTGTGAAGATTAAATATTATTAATCCCTAACTGGGACTTATATGAAAATTCAATATTATTAATTATCAAATGGCACTTTGAGGTTGGATTATGGATATAACTTTTAAAAAGAAGATGGAAAATCTCCAAAGAGAGGTTACCTTAAAATCAGCTGATTTAAAGGAAAGTGTAGAGGATTTTAAGGTAGAAATTGAGGAATGTGCTGTTTCCGATAAATTCATAAATATATCTCCCCAATGTGTAAGATGTAATCTCTGTGTTCAGGAATGTCCAGTGGATGCTATAACTGATGCTGATGCTGTTAAACAAGCAAAAATTTTAGAGAATTGCGTTAAATGTGAGATATGTGCTCAAACATGTCCGGTGGGGTGTATTAATGTGGTGGAAACTATGGCAGATGTCAATGAAAATGTGCAGTACCGCCTTAATGATATTAAGGTTCCGCACCGTTTGCTCCGTATGAATAATATTTCTGTAGACTCTAAAAAATGTAATTCATGTGGTACATGCGCTAAATTCTGTCCTACCCAAGCCATAACTGTTGAAAATGAAGAAATCGCCCATATAAACAAAGAACTATGTATTGGCTGTGGGGCATGTGCTAATGTTTGTGATCCAGAGGCAATTACTTTAGAAAGGGTGCTTGGCCCAATCATTGAAACTAAGGAACTACTGATTGATCAAGAGGCCTGTGTGGAATGTTTTGTTTGTGAGGAAAATTGCCCTACAGGTGCTATTAAATTAGAAAACGGCGATGTTATTCTCGATAAAGATAAATGTATTTTATGTGAAGTTTGTTCGACAAAGTGCCCGGTTAGTGCGCTAAAATTGGAGAGGTTGGCCCATGAAAGTTAAGGAGATTATGGACAAAGATTTTATTGATGTTTCCCCAGATCAGGGATTGATAGAAGTTTCTATAAAAATGGAAAAATATAGGAAATTCACTACACCAGTAGTTAATGGTGATAAAAAATTAGTGGGATGGATCACATCTCTAGATGTCACCAGAGGCCTTAGAGAAGGATTAAAAAAAGTATCCGATATAATGCACCCTAAAGACGATATTGTGCAGGTCAATGAAAACGACCCAGCACGTCTAGCGGTACTGGAAACATCCCATCATAAATTAGTCAGTATTCCTGTTTTAAATGAAGATGACATTGTGGTAGGGGTTTTAAGATCTTTTGATATCGTGGAAACCCTCTCGCAGTTATATGAAATAAAAGTTACCAAGGTCTTTGAAGCCATGGAAGACGAGCTTAAAGGTGTAAGTTGGGACGAACTCATGGAAGCTGCAGCTATTATAACCCGCAGACGAACTGGAAAACGTATTAAACCCCAAGAATATGAAAAGAATATTAAGGAAGCCACTTTCGGCGAAGCCATATGGGCCACGGGTGGACTTGAAAAATTCTTCGTTGGTTTAATAGCTATTGGTGAGCTGGTTATTGCTCGAAAAATTGCCAGGGCTCGAAAATAATCTTTTTATTCATATTTTTTTTTATTTCCAATTTTTCATTCATATTTATTTTAACCTCTTTATTATCCAAACACACCTCAATAGAAAAATATATCTTCTTTTTTAGCCAAATAATGTATTGTAAGTGGGAGGGAGGTTTTTTATGAAAAAATATGTAATTTTTGTATTGTTTTTAGTTTTAATAGTAATGAGTTCTGGATGTATTAATACGGATACAAGTACCAATCAAACTTTTAATAAATCCGGTGTTTTCTTTACCTATCCTGGTGAATGGTCTGAGATGAATCTCACAGATTTGAAAAATCTCTCGCTTTCACCAGAAAGTGCCATTGGTGGAGTGATTTCGGACAATGAAACACTCATTGTTGCCATTCACCGATATCCATCTGAGGGTATTAGTGCCAGTACATTGAAAGGCCGGCTTAAAACTATTTATGCCAGTGAAAATATTTCAAATATAACGGCTATAGATATTGGTGGTAAAAAAGGATTTGTTGCTAATACATCTGCCAAGGGTGAAAGTAAAAAAATTGTTACTGTTTTAACCAGTAAATACATTTATTTATTTGAATTCTGGTCAAAAACCACTGATTTTTCGGATATGCAAACCAGTATCAATGAAATCATAAGTTCTATCCAGATTTCATAAAATTATTTACTTTTTTTTATTTTTTTTAATTAAAATATTAATTTATAGATATATATCCTTAAATCTCACAAGATCGTCAACTTCTTAGTTGGATTAGAGGTTTAAATTAGGTTTGCAAAAAATTTTTCATTATTGATATTTTAGATAAATTTAAATATAACTATTGTTATAAAAAAGTTATACTAATTAGTTTATGTATTGGTGGATTAACACAGGGATCTTTATTTATAGAAATACTTTACCTAAGATTTTTAAAACATTATCTCTTTCAGAATATTTAATTCATAAATATATAACAATAGTTAACTTAAAATGTTAATGAAAGGAGAAAAAATATGAAATTTGCAACAAATTCTGTTCATGCCGGTAGAAAACCAGATCCTGTAACTGGTGCAGTAACTACGCCGATTTATCAAACGTCTACTTTTGTCTTTGATGATTATAATAAACCTAAAGAACATGATTACTCTCGTACCAGTAATCCTACTCGAAGTGCATTAGAAAATGCTCTGGCGAAATTAGAAGGAGGTAATGAAGGTTTTGCTTTTTCCAGTGGAATGTCTGCAATATCAACAACACTTCATTTACTTGAAAGTGGGGATCATGTAATTGCCTGTAATGATTTATACGGTGGCACCTACCGACTGTTTTCAGAGATACTAACTAAATTTGGAATTGAATTCACTTTCATTAAATTAAATGATGAAGAAACTATTCGAAATGCTATAAAACCTAATACAAAACTTATTTGGGCTGAAACGCCTTCCAATCCATTATTAAATATCACGGATCTAGACTTGATATCCAGTATTTCTAAAGAACACAATATCATTTCAGTTGCAGATAATACATTTGCTACACCCTATTTTCTAAAGCCAATTGAACATGGCATTGACCTGGTTGTTCACTCAACAACCAAATATCTAAATGGCCACAGTGATGTTATTGGGGGTGCTGTTATCACTACTACACCACAACTTGCAGAAGATATTCATTTTCTTTTAAATGGTTTAGGTACTAATGCTGCACCCTTTGATTCTTGGTTAGTTTTAAGAGGCATCAAAACACTACCAATTCGGATGAAGCAACATTATAAAACGGCTACGGCAGTATCAAAATTTTTAACTGACCATCCCAATGTGGGTAATGTATATTATCCTGGACTGGATACGCATCCCGGCCATGACATTGCAAAAAAACAAATGAATGGGTTTGGAGGAGTAGTTTCTTTTGATTTAAAAACTGATGTAAAATCATTTTTAAATAATTTGAAAGTTTTTTCACTTGCAGAATCTTTAGGTGGGGCTGATTCTCTGGTGGAACATGCTGCATCAATGAGTCACGCATCCATGATTGAAGAAGCTCGTAAGAAAGCAGGTATTAGTGACGAGCTAATTAGATTGTCTATTGGTCTTGAAGATGAGGATGACTTAATTGAAGATCTTTCCAATGCCCTAATGGGTTGATTAATATAAAATTTTTATCTCTCTTTTCTTTTAAAATGAATGACCTAATATGATTATAACAATCTTTATATAACAATCTTTATATAACAATCATTATATAACAATTGTTAAAGAATAACTGAATTCCTATAATATTCTGATTTAAAATTAAATCGTGAGGCATATTCAATGGAAATTGAATTCCACCAATCAAAAATAAAAAAGAATATAGAGCAGATTTCAGTAGAAAAATTGCTTAAAGAACTTGGAATTAATTCAGAAGAAGTTGTGGTTACTCAAAATGATCAAATTGTATTAGAAAGTTCAATTTTAAACAAAGGGGATCATGTAAAAATCATACAGGTTATCCACGGCGGATGAAAATATCCACTATTTGGAACTTTTTAAAGATTTAAATAATGAGGAGATCACGTGAATTACGATTTATTATTGCTTAGATATGGGGAAATTGGGATTAAAAGCCCTCCTGTAAGAAGAAGATTTGAAAATAGATTAATTAAAAATATAAAAACTGGAATTCCTGGTAAAATTATAAATGACAGCGGAAGATTCCTATTTTATCCTCAACAATTCGATAAGGCACTTACTGATATGGAGAAAATATTTGGGATAGTATCATTCTCCCCTGCAATTGAAACAGTAACCACTAAAGAACATATTAAAACAGGGATCCAGCAATATGTGGATCAGCTTTTAGAAGAGGAAATTTTTTCAGGAAATGATTCTTTTGCCATCAGGGCACGAAGAGTAGGTGAACATGACTTTACCAGTCAAGAAATAGCTGCTTACTGTGGTTCTGTTGTTTATGGGAAAACTAGTTCTAAAGTAGACCTCACTAATCCTGATTTCGAACTTTTTGTGGAAATTAGGGGAGATAAAACATTCATTTTTCATGAAAAAATTCAAGGACCTGGTGGAATGCCTCTGGGTACCCAAGGAAAAGTCATAGCCCTTGTTTCTGGAGGAATAGATTCTCCAGTAGCCACTTATCTCATGATGAAGAGAGGCTGTGAAGTTACAATTTTAAATTTCAATAATCAACCATTCACATCTCCCTCTCTTAAAGTTATAAAAATTGTTAAAAAATTAAAAGAGTACGCTTCAGGTTCAGATATTAAATTATACCAGGTGAATTACGGAGATTTTTTGGGCAAATGTAGAGAGCATGCTCCTGAGAGAATGACCTGTGTTTTATGTAAAAGTGGAATGTATCAAATTGCAGGAAAACTCGCCGATCGTGAAAATGCAGGGGCGATTGTTGATGGGAGCAGCTTAGGTCAGGTAGCGTCTCAAACTCTACCCAATATTCTGGCCACCAGATATTCATCCACACTTCCTATATTAAGCCCTCTCATTGGCCTGGACAAATTGGAAATATCTGAGATCGGTAGAAAAATTGGAACATTTGAAATATCAACTTTACCTGATAGTGGCTGCAGTGCCGCTCCCCGACACCCTGAAACAAACGCAGATTTAGAAAAGGTTCTACAAACCCAAGAAAAAATAAATATGGAATCTTCTTTAAACGATGTTTTCGCAACATTGACTGAAATAGATGTTGAATAGAGATTTATTAGTTATAAATCATGATTTTAGATAATTTTCACGGTTTATTAATTTCATTTATTTAAAAAATCATTATTTGGAGGTAAAAAAAAATGGCGATATTTTCAAGTGCATCTGAAAAAGATGTTACCAAAGCAATAGTTTCTGAATTTGCCGAAGAATTTATAGACTACATCGAAAGCGATGTGATTATTATAGGTGGAGGACCTAGCGGCCTTTACGCTGCCAAAAAATTAGCAGAATCTGGTGTTAAAACCTTGATAATTGAAAGTAACAATTATTTAGGTGGAGGATTTTGGATTGGCGGTTATTTAATGAATAAATTAACTGTTAGAGCTCCAGGCCAAAAGATTCTCGATGAAATTGGAGTCCCCTACAGTGAATTTAAAGAAGGATTATATGTGGCTGATGGCCCCCATGCATGTTCTAAATTAATTGCCAGTGCCTGCGATGCCGGAGCGAAAATTATCAACATGACTAAATTTGACGATGTAGTTTTAAGAGACGACAAAGTTTCGGGAGTTGTAATAAACTGGACTCCTGTTTCTGCTCTACCAAGAGCAATTACTTGTGTTGACCCTGTAGCTATCGAGTCTAAATTAGTAATTGATGCAACTGGTCACGATGCAGTTGTTGTTAATTCCTTAGAAGAGAGAGGGCTTTTAGAAACTCCAGGATATCAGCCAATGTGGGTTGAAAAGTCAGAAGATGCCATCGTAGAAAATACTCAGGAAATTTTCCCGGGATTACTGGTTACAGGAATGGCAGTTGCCACAGCATATGGCCAATCAAGAATGGGCCCCACATTTGGCGGCATGCTTGTTTCTGGTGAGCGGGTTGCTGAGGTAGCGCTGGGAATTTTAAAAAATAAAAATAGTCTGGATATTCCTCAAAAAGCAGCTTTTACAAGCAAATAATATTAATTATTTTTTCTATTTTTTAATTTTGCATACAGGTTGGTATAATGGGTAAAGTATTAGCAGTTTGTATCAGTAAAGAGAAGCAAACAAAGAAAAAAGATATTAAAGAATCATTAATCTTAAAAAATTTTGGACTTAAGGATGATGCCCATGCTGATTCTTCATCTCACCGACAAGTTTCCTTATTGGCCCAGGAAAGTATAGACAAAATCCAAAAGAATGGTTTTAATGTTAAAAAAGGGGATTTTGCAGAAAATATAACTACTTCTGGAATAGATTTAAAATCACTAAAAATTGGCACAGTACTGTCTGTTGGTGAAAAAGTTCAAATAAAAGTTACTCAAATTGGAAAAGAATGCCATTCACCTTGTGCTATTTATCATCAGATGGGACATTGTGTTATGCCCAGTGAAGGTATTTTTGCAATAGTTTTGAGGGAGGGACTTGTAAAAGTAGGGGATGAAATTAAGATTGATTAAACATACACCATATTAAAATATGTCTTTTTTATTTCAATAGTTTTATTCATTCTCATGCTTTATATGAGGAATCATTTTTTATTCTCTTAGTTTCATATTTTTAGTTTAACATGCTACTCTCCCGCCCATCATTTCATTATATTTTATCATCTTTTAGTAGAATTTATAATAATGGAAGTTCATAATTATTATCATATTTTAGATTTTTTGAAATAGATGAGTGGAGGGATAATGGCTATGGAAAAGTTTAAAGTTCAAGATCTTCCAAAACTTGTGGCATCTTTTTTTGCTGTATTTTTGGCTGCTTTCATTGGAAATTATTTCACATTCCCAGAAATTACAACTTGGTATGTTAGTCTGGTTAAACCTGTATGGACACCTCCAAACTGGGTTTTTGGACCCGTGTGGACAACTCTTTATATCTTGATGGCAGTTGCATTATTCTTAGTTTGGAGACAGGGTTTGGAAAGAAAAGAAGTTAAATACGCTATTTTGATTTTTGCCGTTCAATTAATACTTAATATGGCCTGGTCAATTGTGTTCTTTGGAATGCATAATATTCTCGGTGGGTTTGCAGTTATTTTGATATTATGGGTTGCTATTCTGGCCAATATATTTGCATTTTACATTGTTTCTAAACCAGCAGGCTTACTTTTAGTGCCGTATATTATTTGGGTTAGTATAGCTTCTTATCTAAATTATAGTGTTTACCTTTTGAACTAACACTAAAATTTCCCTATTTTTAATTTCTTATTTAAAAGGGGAGTCATTCATCTTTTATATCACTGAAGATAAGTAATAATGGGCACTTAAATTTTAATAATCGTAACATTTATAAAGTATTGTTCGTATAATATAGTACATTCGATAACACACGAACTAATTAAATTGAAAAGATGAACATCAAAAATTTATAAAAACTACTCGGGGGAGTAAAATGAAAGCAGAATATTTAAACCAGGAATGTCCAAAATGCGGATGCAAAGATAAGAGAATATCTCGTAGAAGAAATGCTAAATCAAGTGAAGATGCATTTTATATACCACATATACCTCAGGGTGATGTGGGAATCATTAAATGTGGTGAATGTGGCCATATATTTGAGTTCTGTGAAGACCGCAAGATGCCTGTTGAAGTCAAGAAAAAATTAGTATAACTTATTTTCATATTTTTTTCAGGTTTATTTTATTATTTTAAGCATGGTTATTTTGATTTGATTGTGAATAATTTTAAGCACAATATGGTTTTTTTTTTTTTGATTTGGTATAAATTAGGGTCTCTTTTGGGAAAAATTACTTTTAAGCTAAATCAATAAAATACAGTAAGAATTACTTAGTATTTTAACTTAAAACGGTTCATTCAATAGTTTAATTTGTTTTAAGTTATTTTTACAGTCTTAATTATTTTAAAAATAATTTGTGTGTTCATCATGTTTGAAATTAAAAAAATTATAAAAGAGAGATATGGTGTGATATTGTTATTCGCTATTTTTATTTTCTCTTTTGCACTGAACTTATATGTCCTTACTCGTTATTCTTTATCTTATGGAATAGATGGGGCTTTTTATAATAATCAAATCGCAAGTATATTACAAACAGGCTTTCCTATAACTGCTGATCCTCCACTTGCTTATTATTTACTAACTCCCTTTGCTCTTGCAGGGGGTCAACTTTTAGGACTTAAAATAGGGACTGCCTTCTTTGGGGCGGTATTAGCATTTCCAGCATTCTATTTAACAGAACTCTACTTTAAAAATAAAAATGAAGTTTCAAAATCATCTAAAGCACCTGCTTTACTTAGTGCCTTTTTAATAACTGTCAATGTGAACTATTTTTCCATGGTAGGCAGTTATGGTATTCTGCAGAATCTTGTAGGTGTATTCTTTCTGGTTTTAATGTTATATTTTGCCATAAAATGGATGGAAAATTCTCCCAAAAATAAAAAGTTTGGTGTGATAACTATTATACTGCTTGCATGTAATATGTTGACTCATATTTATACAGGGGCCTTAGCAGTAATTCTTTTTTTCGGACTAATTATTTTTACAATTTTTTTTAAAAAGTTAAAAACTGGTAAAACACCATTTTTTGAAGTTAAGATATTTGTTTTAGTAGGTGTACTTGTAGCAGGAACATTTGCAACATTATTTGCATTTTATCCCATTATGGTTTCAAAGTTCACCACATTTCTTTCATTTTTCGGATTCTTTTCAGGTGCAGAACTTAATAATATGGGTTCCAATAATTTAGATGCTTGTTATAATTATTTCTGCAGTTTACCATTCTTTTTGGGCATATTTTCTGGAGTCATGATTAAAACAGGGTCTTAAAGAGAATTTTAACTCTCAAATCAACTCCACAACTTTGCTAACATGGGCGTACCTTGTTTTTGCTGGTGTAATGGCAATTTTAACATTCATCTCTTCTGAGTACCAGGCCCGGTTTTTACTTTTATCATTCGTACCAATAGCGCTTCTGGTACCATTAGGATTAAGATATATGGAATCTGTGTTTACAGCAAAAAAACCATATTATAAAACAACCATATCGTTACTGGTGATTGGAATTTCCTTAATATTCGCTTTTTCCAGTTTCTATACTGCCAGTGCCACATTTTCATCTATTGGCCCCAGTATTAGTGAACAGCAGTACGATGAATTATTAGCCATTAAAGAAAATGCAACTTCTATGGGTATTAATGAAAATACAATACTGGTTTCCAGTGATTTTACTTCATATTACTGGATAGAATATGTATTTGATCAAGAAGTTCAATTGAACAATATTCAGAATAATGATTCTAATCAAAGTTTTTATTATATTTCAGTAGATGGTGATAATGGGAAAGAGAATAATAATCAAGAGAAGTTAATGATGGGTTCCAATGTGCCGGGTAGTTTTTTCTTACCATATGGGCCATCTCTTCTATCAAATTCTGCGGATGTAGTTATAATAGGCAACCAGTCTAAGATGGGATCTTTTCCAAATAATGATGGTAAAATAAATGGCACTGGCCCACATAATATGACAATGAATAATACTGCACACCATAATCTCAATAAAACAATATTTAATGGTTCCAAACCCTTAAATAAAGGTAATTCTACTCCAAACTCTGCAATGAACAATGGGGCCTTGGTTCCTAAGGGGAATTTTTCTGCAGGTGGTCCAATGAATCAGAGGGCAGGTCAGGGGATGTCTGGAAGATTTAATTCATTATATCCATCTGGAACGATAGTTTTCAATGGGAACTATGTAAAAGTATATAAGATTTCAACTTAGCTTTTTTAAAATTAATTTTTATTAATGCTTCTTTTTAGACAGTATTCAACAGTTATTTAAGTTGAAACTTGATAAAAAATATATTTGAATTTGAGAAATATCTTACAACTTTGAAGGTTGTAAAAATTGTTTTAGGGTTACAACTTGTTTGGTTGTAAGGTGATTTAATGATGGATATTCCAGAAAAAGGAGCTAAACTTCAACTTGACGGTAAATTTGCTATTATCCCACATATACCTGGGGGTATGTTGGATGCTGAAACTTTAAATGAAATTTCAAAAGTAGCAGAAAAATATGAGCTGACTTTGAAGATAACATCAGCAACAAGAATAGCACTCATTGGAATAGAAAAGGAAGATATTGATAAAATATGGGAGGAACTGGATATGAAGATAGGTGGTTTCAATGGAAAATGTGTGAAATCTGCAAAATTCTGCTTGGGAACTACCCACTGCAACAAGGGTCTCCAGGATTCAGTTAAATTAGGCTTGGAAATTAATAAAACATTTTTGGGGATTGAAACCCCTAATAAAGTTAAAATTGGCATTTCGGGCTGTTCAAATTCTTGTTCACAATCTGCATTTAAAGATATAGGATTAATTGGCACTAAAAATGGATGGAAAATATTAATTGGTGGTAATGGGGGCCGTAAACCTAAAATTGGTGATTTATTAAATAAAGACTTATCTAATGAGGAAGCAATTGATTTTATTAACCGTGTAATTTCATATTATCGAAAACAAGATACAAAAAAACGTTTAGGTGGTCTCATTGACCATAGAGGATGGTATGAATTTATTGAAGGTTTATAAAATATTTTAAAAATAAAAAAATATTTTTTATTCTTCTTTCTGTTTCTTTTGATAGTCTTCTATAGCAGCTTGCAAGGCATCAGCAGCCAGGTTAGAACAATGCATCTTAACTGGAGGAAGGCCTTCTAAAGCGTCAGCCACGTCATTTCGAGTAATTTTTAAGGCTTCATCTATAGTTTTACCTATAGCTAATTCAGTAACCATACTGCTGGTGGCAATAGCAGCCCCGCAACCAAATGTTTTAAATTTAATATCTTCAATTACATCGTCCTCTACTTTGATGTAAATGGTCATTAAATCTCCACAAGTAGGATTTCCTACAGTTCCTTCACCATCTGCATCTGGTATTTCGCCAACATTTCGGGGATTGGAGAAGTGATCCATAACTTTTTCAGTATACATAATTTCACCTTAAATTTTTATAAATTTATTGAATTGGTACTATTTTCAAGTATTTTATTTTCAATAGGCTCTGCGCCATTTTTATTTGTTCCACAGTGGTGATAAGTTTCTAAGAGTTTCTACAGATTCTTTAATGGCATTAATAGTAAATAATATTTCCTCTGAGGTATTTTCTTTGCCTAAACTTAATCTAAGAGATCCGTGTGCTTCAACTTCTTCCAGACCTAGTGCCATTAGAACATGGGATGGTTCCAATTTTTTAGAAGAACATGCAGAACCCGTTGAAGCAGCAATTCCTTTGGCATCAAGATGCAATATTAATGATTCACCTTCAATTCCTGTAAATCTAAAATGGGCATTGTTAGGTAGCCTATTTTCGCGATCTCCATTGAGGTAAGATTCTTCAATTCCTTCTAAAATACCCGCAATTAATTGATCTCTTATTTGTGTGTTGTGTTTAATATTTTCTTCTAAATGAACCATTGCAATTTCACAAGCTTTACCTAAACCTACAATACCGGGAATATTCTCAGTCCCCGGCCTCAAACTCCGTTCATGCCCTCCACCATGAATTATTGGTTCTAAAATGATCATTTTTTTAACATATAATGCCCCAACACCTTTAGGCCCAAATAGTTTATGGGAAGATAATGATAGCATATCTACATTCAATTTTTCCACATTTACTGGTATTTTACCTACACTTTGCACGGCATCTGTATGGAAATAAATTCCTTTTTCGCGGGCGATCTTTCCAATCTCAGCAATTGGTTGGATAGTTCCAATTTCGTTGTTGGCATGCATGATAGTAATTAAAATTGTATCGTCACGAATGGCTTTTTTAACATCTTCTACCCTTACGATTCCTTCCTTGTAAACAGGTAAATATGTGACTTCAAAACCATTTTTTTCCAAATATTTACATGTTTCTTCAACCGCAGGATGCTCTATTTTACTTGTAATAATATGCTTACCTTTATGTTTCCATTTATATGCAGTTCCTTTAATGGCGATATTATCTGATTCAGTACCGCCGCTGGTGAATATTATTTCTTGAGGGCTGGCCCCAATTAGTGCAGCTACATTCTCTCGAGCGATTTCCATAGCTTTTTTGGCTTCTCTACCTAATGAATAAAATGTTGATGCATTACCAAAATCTTCGGTGAAAAAGGGTACCATGGATTCAAAAACTTCACGATCCACTGGTGATGTAGCTGAATGATCTAAATAAATCATTTTTAACCTCCGTACTAAAGTTACTTTAATAATAGTTAATTAATATTTATATTATTACGAAGTGGTGATAATAATTTTTTAAATGTTACATTAATGTGATTTGTTTATTTTTAGTATCTGCTTATTAAGGTGCTTAGATGATCTGTGGTTATTATTCCTTCAATCCTATTTTCTGAGTCTACAACTGGAAGAGATGATATATTGTATAATTTCATTTTTTCAGCAGCTTTTTCAATTGTTTCATCAGGATAGATAACAACCACGTCTTCAGTCATTATTTGATCCAGGAAGCTGCATTTAAGAGCAACTGCTTTGGAGATGTCCCATGCAGTCACAATCCCAATAAGTTTTTTATCGTGGGATGCTACTGGCAAATGTGTTACTTTTGTAGCAATCATCAAATTTGCTGCATCTTCAATAGACGAATTCTCATTTATAATGGCCACATCAAGTGCCATGACATCACGCACTAATGTATGGGATAAGAATCCATTGATAATATAATTTAACTGCCCGGATTCCAGTAAAAATGCGTCGTGACCATATGCTGATTTGATTTCATGGTAACTCACGTCAATTTCATTAGCAGTTAAAGCCATTACTATTTCTTTTGATTGACTAGGGGGATATAACCAGTCAGAATCAACTGAAATCACTAAAATTTTAGCTTTAACATCTTTAAAACCTTGGGCTAAAGAACCATTGCTGGTGAGATCGTAATAATCAATAGCTTTTGTTATATAAAGATAGGAATTGGCATCAAATCTTTTAACAAAAGATTCGCCTTGATAATGCAGGTAACTTTCGACTTCAAAGTCCAGATCGAAATCAAAACTGTACTCATCTTTATTTTGAAGCCTTCTTCCGAATTTTTCATACATTGATTCATTAGAAAGGTAAGTAATATGGGCAATCATTCTGGCCAGACTTAAACCGTCTTTGGGCGGTTTATCTTTTGAGTAGGAACCTTCTTCCCAACTTGGATCAGATATAATGGCTCTTCTTCCGACTTCATTAAAAGCAATCTGCTGAGGTGAAGAATTTGCTGCAGTAGCAATGGGTATGCCCATTTTAACCATTTCTGGAAATGATACGCACCATTCAAGAACTTGCATACCGCCCATTGACCCTCCAATTACTGCCAAAAGTTCATCTATCTCAAAATGTTCTATTAAATATTTTTGAGATTTAACCATATCTTTAATAGTAATTATGGGAAAGTCCAACCCGTAGGAGGTTCCACTTTCAGGGTTTATTGATGCAGGGCCAGTGGAGCCTTTACACCCTCCTAAAACATTGGAACATATGATGAAATATTTTTCACTGTCCAGGCATTTTCCAGGACCAATAATTATATCCCACCATCCGGGCTTAGTGTCTCCGTCATGCCATCCTGCAACATGAGCATCTCCTGAAAGGGCATGACAAACTAATATGGCATTATTTTTTTCCTTATTTAATTTACCATAAGTTTCATAGGCTAAAATTACTTCTTTAAGCTTTTCTCCACTTTCAAGATTAAGTTCTTCAGGTAGTTTAAAATATTTTGTTTCTACCAATCCCACAGATTCTTTTTTCATTTATATCACAATAGTTATATCTGGTGTTATAATGTATAAATTCTTCATTTATAATCATTTTCATTTACCTCAATTTTATTTAAGGCTTGATCAATATCAGCTATAATGTCTTCAATATTTTCTAACCCAACGGATAATCGAATGAAATCTGGAGTCACTCCTGTTTTTGCTTGTTCTTCAGGGGTTAACTGCTGATGGGTGGTGGATGCAGGATGAATTACTAAACTCTTGGCATCGCCGATATTTGCTAAGTGAGATAATAACTCTACATTTTCAATGAATTGTTTCCCAGCTCCCAGCCCACCTTTAATTCCAAATCCAACTAATGCACCGTAACCATTTTTCAAGTATTTGGATGCTATTTCGTGGGCAGCATCATCTTCAAATCCGGGGTAAGTGACCCAATTAACTGATGGGTGTTCTTTTAAGAATTTAGCTACAGCAAAAGCATTTTCAGAGTGTTTCTGCACTCTAAGATCCAGTGTTTCTAATCCCTGTAAAAACAAGAATGAATTGAAAGGACTCAAAGCGGCCCCTAAATCTCGTAATAATCTGACTCTCGCTCTAAATGTGAATGCAACATTACCCATTCCTGGGAAATCACCAAAAGCATCCCAGTAAACTAAACCATGATAGCTGGGGTCTGGTTCTGTATACTGTGGGAATTTTCCATTATTCCATTTGAAATTTCCAGAATCTACAATGACTCCCCCTATTGATGTTCCATGCCCTCCAATGAATTTGGTTGCAGAAAGTACACTAATATCCGCGCCGTGTTCAATTGGTTTGACTAATCCAACGCCAGTTGTATTATCTACTACTAATGGAATTCCAGCATCATGGGCAATCTTTGAAAGCACTTCAAAATCGGGCACGTCTAGTTTGGGGTTACCTAATGATTCAGCGAAAATTGCCTTAGTTTTATCGTTTATGGCATCTTCAAATGCTTCAGGATTTGAGGAATCTACGAAATTAACTTTTCTCCCTAATTCTGGAAAAGTGTAGTTAAGAAGTTGGTAGGTTCCACCATAGAGATTATCTGCTGATAGAATTTCATCGCCGGGTAGGCTGATGTTAAGTAAGGCATATGAATTTGCGGCTTGTCCTGATGCAACGGCCAGGGCTGATCTACCACCTTCAATTGCAGCAATTCTTCTTTCAAATACATCGCTGGTGGGGTTCATAATTCTGGTGTAAATATTACCTAATTCTTTTAATCCAAATAGATTTGCCGCGTGATCTGCGTCATTAAATACATATGATGACGTTTGATAAATTGGCACTGCTCTGGCTCCTGTTGTGGGATCAGGCTCTTCTTGTCCTATGTGCAATCCTAATGTACTCAAACCATATTCTCTTTTTTCACTCATTTTCTTAACTCCTATAAATTTTAGTTTGCCATATCACAATTTTAATGGCATGATTAGTTTATAACTAATTAATTAACGTTAATTTAATTCATTAGTTCAATTAACTCTTCTTCCAACAAAAATTACATAAGATATCGCAATATAACAATTGTTATATTAATTTCATTTATAAATCTTTCGATTGTGATATTCTAAAAATCATTTTATATTCCTTTGGTGAGGGTTATTTAGGTGTTTATATCTATTTCTTTTCTTTAATTATATCTTACAATAGACATTGAAATTTTAAAATAGTATTAGACATTTGGGAAATTATAACTTGTTAATTGGTTATTTATAATAGAAAACTATTTATATAACAATCGTTAATTTATGGTTGTCGCAGAGATAAATACATTAAACAGATATAATATACATAACTAAATGCCAAGATGACCGAGCGGCTAGGTGCGTGGCTGCAGACCATGATACTTGGGTTCAAATCCCAATCTTGGCCTAACTTTTTTAAATAATTAAAATTAAAACTATTTTTATACTAATTTAAAGTGGGTACTAAATATGATAAACATATACAACACCATGAGTCAGAAAAAAGAACTGTTTAAGCCGATGAATGAAAAACGGGTTAAACTATTTGTCTGTGGTCCAACGGTATATGATGATGCACATATTGGACATGCCCGAACTTATATTTCATTTGATGTAATTAAAAGATATCTTGAATATAGGGGATTTAAAGTTTTCTATCTCCAAAATATAACCGATATTGACGATAAAATTATCAACAGGGCTGTAGAAATTGGAATGGATCCTGAAAAACTTGCTAAAAAATTTGAAAAAAGATATCAAATAGATATGAATCTTTTAGGAGTGAATGGGGTCAATTTCTTTGCAAGAGCAACGGATCACATTCATGAAATAATTAAACAAATTGAAACTCTAATTGAAAAAGGATTTGCCTATGAAACTGAAAACGGGGTTTATTTTGACGAAGCTAAATTTCTAGATTATGGGAAACTCTCCCGACGAAAATTAGAAGACCTGAACGTTCACCGGGTAAATATAGATAAAACTAAAAAAAATCCAGGAGATTTTGCATTATGGAAGAAAAGGGATCAAAAACCGATTTGGGATTCTCCATGGGGGCCAGGTCGTCCAGGATGGCATATTGAAGATACGGCCATTACTGAAGAATACTTTGGCCCACAATATGATATCCACGGCGGTGGATTGGATTTAATTTTCCCCCATCATGAAGCAGAAATTGCCCAGATGGAATCAGCTTCTGGCAAACAACCAATGGTTCGCTACTGGATGCATACTGGGTTTTTAAATGTTTCTGGTGAGAAAATGTCTAAGTCTCTGGGAAATTTTATCACCATCCGCGACTTGTTAGAAAAACATGATGGGGAAACATTCCGTTTCTTTGTATTATCTACTCACTATCGCAGCCCCATTGATTTTAGTGAAAAATCATTAGAACAAGCTGGAAAAAGCCTTAAAAGAATTAGAAAAATAGTGGAAAAGTTAAATGAATTAAAAAAAGATGCAGAAGAAACCAATTCCTTTGATGATTATTTCAAGGGGATAATGGATGGATCCAGTAGTGACTTTTTCAAAGCTATGGACAATGATTTTAACACTCCTGAAGGATTAGCAATTGTTTTTAATCTAATTAAAGAATTAAATAAATCTTTTAAAGTAAAAAATCCTTCAAGATCTGTCTTAATGGATATATCCTCCTTTTTTAATGAATTAAGTGAAATATTAGGCATAAACTTTAATAATATTCCAGATAGTTTCACTGATGAAGAGTTGTCTACTCAATTACTGGATTTGGTTGTTAATTTACGTCAAAAACTCCGAGAAAGAAAAGAATGGGAGTTATCTGACGAAATTCGAGATAAATTAAATGATTTAGATATTCAAATTGAGGATAAATGATTTTTTAAATATTTTTTTTACTCTATCATTATAAAATTCCAATACCATTAACTATATAAATCACGATTGTTATATAACAATAGTTAATAATTAAAATAAATGCTTTTCAATAGTGGTAAAATGAGTGATAATATTTTAGTCATTGGTAGTGGTGCCGGAGGGGCTACAGTTGCCCGTGAATTATCAAAAAAAGGTAAAAAGGTAACATTAGTGGAAAAAGGGAACTTTCATCCTAAAGGCAGTGCTGCAAAAAATTTGAAATCTAAACTGGCCATTCAAGAAATAGACACCATTAAAGAAGAAAAATTAAAGAAAAATGAGTTATACAAATATCTAATCAAGAATTTAACAGATGATAATGTTCATCGACTTAACTTAGAGTTGATGTATTTGGAGGGAGTGGGTGGCACTACAACCGTTTCTATGGCCAATGCTTGCTATGCTTGTAGTTCGTGCTACGCTGATTCAACCACCACACAATTTCAACGGCATGATCTGGAACTTTATGATGAATTTCTAGAGGCAAGTCAGGAAATGAATGTCAATCCACTTCCCTTTGAATATAGAGGACCTATAACTCAAAAAATTACTGATGCCGGAGAAAAACTTGGATTTTTCATGGAAGCAATGCCTAAATTTATTGATTTTTCTATCTGTGATAAATGCGGAAATTGTCTTTTTTACTGTAAAACAAATGCTAAATGGGATTCTACTTTTTATATTAATGAAGCCCAAAAAAATGGCGCAGAACTTATCACTGATTTTAATATAAAAAGAGTGCTGCACAATCAAAAAAGAGTCACCGGTGTTGAAGGTGTTTTTAATGGAAATAAAAAGATAATTAAAGCGGATAAGGTGATATTATCTGCAGGAGCTTTAAATACTCCAATAATATTAAGAAATTCCGGAATAAAAAAAGGTGTAGGGGAAAATATTTTCTGTGATCTCTTTATTACAGTTGGGGCATTTCTAAAGGATTCGAATTTTAATCAAGAAATCCCCATGGGCGTAAAAACAGAATTTGGACCATATTTCATTTCTCCACATTTTTCAGCTTATTTACCTCCACTAATAGAACAAAAATATAAAGAACAGGGAAAAACAGTAGAAGTTTCTTCTAAAGACGTAGTCGGGTTTATGATAAAAATTGCCGACGAATCAAATGGATATATTGATAAGAAAGGTCAAATTTTTAAAGATATTTCTTCCCAAGATTTGAAACTTTTTGAGGAAGGAATTAAAAAAGCTTCGGATATTTTAATAGAAATTGGTGCAGACCCAAATTCTATTGTGATAAGTCCGGTGAGAGGTGCTCATCCTGGAGGCAGCGCTGCTATGGGCCGTGTTGTGGATGAATCATTGCAAACAGAAATTGAAGGACTCTACATTGCTGATGCCAGTGTAATACCTAGAGCTCCAGGCAGGCCACCAATTTTAACCATTGTAGGTCTTGCCAAAAAATTGGCAAAAATAATTGTCCAAAAGTCCTGATTTCAAAATCCATACATATTTTATTTTTAATATTTCATCGAATTAACTTATAAGAGGTAAATTAAATGCTTAAAAGATATTCCAGACAGATTATTCTTTCTAACATAGGGGAAAAAGGTCAAAAAAAACTTTTAAATAGTAAAGCAGTTATTATAGGATGCGGAGCATTAGGAACCGTTGCTGCCAATAACCTTGCCCGTGCTGGAGTGGGAAATATTGTTATTGTTGATCGGGATTTTGTTGAGTTAAGTAATTTGCAAAGGCAAATGCTTTTTTCGGAAGAGGATGTAGGTGAGCCAAAAGCAATTTCAGCAGCAAAAAATTTAAAGATAGTAAATTCTCAGATAAATTTGGATGCTGTAGTAGCAGATTTGAATCATACTAATGTTCAGGAACTATTAAAAGATGCAGATGTTGTTCTTGATGCTACAGATAATATACAAACCAGAATGTTAGTAAATGATGTCTGCATAATGGAGGAAATACCATGGATATACACTGGTGCTATTGGTACTTCTGGAATGATTATGACCATTTTACCTTCAGGTCCTTGTTTAAGGTGTTTATACCCCAACATTCCAAAACCAGGTTCACTACCTACCTGCGATACTTTGGGTGTTTTAAACACTGCAACGATGATTATGGGATCAATGGAAAGTACGGAAGCTATTAAAATTCTCTTGGGGGAGTATGATGGTGAAAAAATACTTGATGGGACATTAGTGGTCTATGATGCATGGAACAATTCTATTGATCATATTGTGGTTAAAAAAGCAGATGAATGCGTATGTTGTACTAAAGGAGAATTTGAATTTTTAAATGCGGATGAAAAAGAAATAATCACATCTCTATGTGGTCGAAACGCTATGCAAATCACTCCAGCAAGCCCTAAAAAAATAAAACTTTTGGAACTGGCCTCTAAATTGGAAAACTTAGGGGAAGTAAAAGCGACGGATTTTTTAGTTTTATTCAAAATAGATGACTACGAAATATCTATCTTTAGAGATTCTAGAGCAATAATAAAAGGTACCTCTGATGGAAATGTGGCCAAATCTCTTTATGCTAGATATATAGGAACTTAATTAGCTTAGATAGATAGAGTTAAATTGTTGTTTCAGGTAAGCAATTAATAAAACCCTACTTGTTAAAAAAGAGATTTTTATACTTTTATACTCGTGAACCCGATGAAAATAACAAAAATATATATGTTAAAAAGGATATCATTATTGACCTAATAAAATAATTTATTTTTCCCTCGTCACAATTGGAGAGGTTAAAAAGGATGATAAAAAAAGAGATGGAAAAAAGTTCCAAAGAGATGGTCGAAGAGATTAAAACTGATTTCAGAGCCTCTGCGGATTTGGGAATTAAACGCTGCATGCAGTGTGGTCTGTGCACTTCAAACTGTCCGGCTGCAAGACACAGTGATTATGACCCCCGTGAAATCGTAAAAAAAGTATTGGATAATAATTGGGAAATACTTGACAGCCCGGATCTATGGAATTGTTTTTACTGTTACACTTGTCAATGTAACTGCCCCGTGAATAATAGTCCATGTCAAATTAATCAAATTTTAAGACAGAAAATTTTACTCAAAAATGAAAATAAACATAGGATGTGTGAATTTTCATCTTATGGATATAGTTATCTTGATTTTGGTGTGGGTGCTATGCCTAAATCTTTTTTTGATGGCATGGTAAAGGATTATGGGAAAAAATACTTGGATCTCAAAGTAAATCTAGAGGATATTCGCCAAGATCTAGATTTAGATGATTATAATCTTAAGGGAAAATCCCTAAAAGAGGTTCAAGATATTCTCCAAGAATCTGGTTTTAAAAAGAGATTAAAAACTTTTAAAGAACAGTGAAAATCCAAATATCTCTGTTTTTATGAAATAGAATAATAATTACTATTTAATTTTCAAAAGATTAATTCAAGAATATTATTTATTAAAAAAATGGCAAGATAAGATGAAAACAATTCCCCTTAAAAATATTTTACTATTCAAAAGTTGTTTAGTTAATGTGGAATATCCTGGAGTAGAATCATCCACTAAATTTTTATTTGATAATATAGGAGTAGAGTACAGAATTGATCCTGATCAATCTTGCTGTACTGGTTTAGGATATTACTATGATTTATTTGATCAGGTTTCAACTACTGCATTAGCAGCCCGTAACTTTGCCTTAGCCCGTAGTACATCTCATGAAAATATTGTTACATTATGTTCTACCTGCTATGCCATACTGAAAAAAAGTATAAACTTACTTAATTTTAATGAAGAAGCTCGAAACGAAATTAATGATATATTGGAGCGTGCTGGTTTATCGCACATGAAATATCATCCTGGAGATTTAAATAGTGAAGAAAATGTTTTTCATATGGTGGAAGTTTTATATTCCAAAGTTGATGAGCTTGCTGAAAAAGTCAAGAAAGATTTTTCTAATATTAGAATAGCCAGCCATCATGCCTGTCATTATTGTAAAGTTTATCCAGATCATGCTGTCACGGATTCCAGGAACCCCATGGTTTTAGATGAAATAGCGTCTAAATTAGGGGCGGAAGTGGTGGATTGGTATGACTTTAAAAAAGCAACTTGTGGTGCAGGATTCAGTCAAAAATTTGTCAACCGGGATTTATCTATGGCTGCTACGGCTGATAAACTTTTATCTCTAGAAGGTGAAGCTGATGTGTTACTTCATATGTGTCCTAATTGTCAAATGCAGCTTGATCGATGCCAGCCTGTTTTAGAAAAAGAGCTGGGTAAAAAGTTTAATCTGGTTCATTTAAGTGTAGCCCAAATGGCAGCATTGGGTATGGGGGCGGATCCCTACAAAGTAGCAGGTATTCAAACTCATAGTGTGCCTGTGGAAGGTCTTTTAGATAAAATAAAAGATATTTAATAATTATTAACAAACTCAATTGATCTGATCATCATGAATAATACGGAGTCAAGAAAACTGAAAAATACTCATCATCCAGATAATTTTTCACCTAATCGCAGTTTTAATAAAAAATCTGGTGAAAGGGTAGGTGTATTCATATGCCGCTGTGGTGGAAATATATCCCACAATGTTGATATAGATGAACTAAAATCCAGTATTAAATCTAATTTTGTGGAAGATTATGAAAATTTATGCTCTCTTAATTGTCGCAGGCACATAAGGGAAGAAATCATTGAACAAAATCTTGACCGGGTGGTTATAGCGGCTTGCTCTCCTTTGACTCATTTGAAAACTTTTCAAAATTACGCTGACCCATTAAATCCTGCCATGGTGGAGATGGTGAATTTAAGGGAACAATGTTCGTGGGTTCATTCAGATAAGCAGAAAGCTACTCAAAAAGCAATAGGTTTAACTCAAGCTGGAGTGGAAAAAGTAAAAAATGCTCAAGCCTTAAAAAAGATTATCAGCCGAACCGAAAAAAGTGCCGCTATATTTGGGGGAGGCATATCAGGTATCACTGCAGCCCTTTCTCTGGCCAATCAAGGGGTTAAAGTTACTATCATTGAAAAAAACCCTTCTATCGGGGGTAACATGGTCAAAATAGGGAAAGTTTTCTCTCCAGAAAAACTGGCTGAGGAGTGTTCTCTGTGTATTCTCAACCCTATAATCAACGATGTGGTTAACCATAATAATATTAAGATAATGACTAAAACCAATCTCTTAAGGGCTGGAAGGCGATCCACTTATTTTAACTTAGTTTTAGAAAAGAAAACCAGTTTTATTAATGAGGATAAATGTATTGCTTGTGGAAATTGTGTGGATGTTTGCCCTGTGGAAGTTCCTGATGAATGGAATCAGGGAATGACCAACCGTAAAGCTATTTATAAACCATTTGCTCAATCCGTGCCTGATGCTTATACTATTGATGTAGAGAACTGTAAAAAATGCGGAAAATGTGTGAAAGAATGCAATATGGGTGCCATAGATTTATCACTCAAGAGTGAAGTGATACCCTTAAAGGCAGGTAGTGTTATAATTGCCACAGGCCATGAACATTTTGATCTTAATAAAAGACCAGAATATGGTTATGGGCGTTTTGATGATGTTATATCCCAGATGGATCTGGCAAGATTACTTGGTGTAAATGGTCCAACAATGGGTGAGCTTCAAAAATTATCTGATGGTACTGTTCCCAAAAGAGTGGTCATGCTTCAATGCACTGGATCCAGGGATGAAAAAACTGGGGGTAAAAGATACTGCTCAAAAGTATGCTGTATGGTTGCTCTAAAACATGCCAGTATTATAAGAGAAAAGTTTCCGGATACTGAGGTTGTGATATGTTATGTTGATCTTCGTACACCCGGGATGTATGAAAATTACCTTAGATATGTCCAGGATAAAGGCTTAAAATTAATAAGAGGTCGACCAGGTGAAGTCACCCGCAAAAATGGACAGTTAATTGTAAGGGTTGAAGATACTTTAGAGCGCAAACCACTGGAGATTGAAACAGATATGGTAGTGCTTTCTGAAGCTATAGAACCATCAGATGGAACAATTAAACTTGCCAAGAGATTCAATGTAGGAATGAGTCAGGATCTGTTCGTCAAAGAAAAACATGCAAAAATAAAACCAGTTAACACTGATGTGGAACGAATATTTGTCTGTGGTACTGCTCAAGGCCCTAAAGATATATCTGAAAGTGTAGCTCAGGCTAATGCTGCTGCTGCTAAAGTTTCAGAACAGATCAAATGCGGAACGGAAGCTGAACCTCCGGTAGCTATTATTCGCACGTCTCGGTGTAAACGTTGTGGTAACTGTAAGGAGATATGCGGATTTAAAGCTGTTTATCAGGACGAAGAATACATGTCAATTGATCCCATGGCCTGCCGTGGGTGTGGTGCATGCGTTGGTGTTTGCAGTGAAAATGCAATAGAAATGATTGGATTAAATGACAATGAATTATATTCCCAAATAAAAGGATTGCTTAGTGATAAAAAAGAGGGTGAAATAAGAATCCTTGCATTTCTGGATAATGTAGGATATACTGCAGCCGACACCATTGGAAATAATCGCTTGAGTTATCCAGAGGCTATTCGTATTATTAGAATACCTTCTATTAACCGTATTATGCCGGAACACTTACTTTTTGCCTATGAAAATGGTGCAGATGGTATATTGATGGCAGAATATCCTGATGAATGCATGTTAGAAGCCCATAAAGCCAAAATGAAAGAATTATCTGATTTTGTTGATAATAAAGGAATTGCTCCAGATAGATTAAGATTCTATAAGGCTTATGCCCCTCACTATAGGGGATTGGCTCAACAATTTGAGAATTTCTTTAAAGATCTTGTTAACCAAAAATAACGCTCTTTAAAAAAGTAATTAAAGATTTTTAATAGTTCTTTCTATTCTATGTAGGGCTTCTTCTAAAATAAGTCGAGGGCAAACTATAGGGATAAGTTCCAGGGATGCTCAATAATTTTAACTTCAGGAATTTATAATTAAATTGTTTATAGTATATTCCAAAATAAATAGATTATTTTGGAGGCATCACTTCAAACAATAATTCACTAAATTCATTTAATAATTCTTTAGGGAATTTCAAACCAACACAGATAATTAAAACTCCTGTTCCAATATAATTGTCCTCTTGATTAGGGTCAATCATCAGTTCTTCATCAAAAACAAGGTTAACTTTAGATTTTTCTTGAAGAAAATCCCATAGTGTTTCTTTTTTACTATCATATCCTTTAACAGCAATATTATTACGGAGAGTTAACTGTAAAAACTTTTCCCAATCAGCATATTCGCAAAATTCAATCCATACTGAACCTTTATAATCTATACAGGAATTACAGGTTTCAATTTCCCAGCGAAAGAAGTTTCGTATAATATCTTCCATTCCCTGATCAACTGAAATAAAAAAATCATCATTAATTTTAAGATCTACTTGTTTATGGCCCATATTATTCCTCCAATATTATATTTTTTTAAATTAAAAGATGAGAATTTTCATCTTTACCCTAATCTTGATTATTCTCACAAAACCAATCAATAAGTTCGCTGGCAATACTTATTTTTGAAGGCATATCCGGAATTTCTTTTTTAGTAAACCAGCGAGCATGTTCTATTTCTTTACCATCCACCTCAATATCACCACTTTCATATTCTGCAGTAAAACCAATCATTAGTGAATGGGGAAATGGCCAGGGCTGGCTACCAAAATATTCAATATTTTTAACTTTTAATCCAACTTCTTCTAGAATTTCTCTTTGTACAGCTTCTTCTAAAGTTTCTCCTGCTTCTACAAAACCTGCAATCAACCCATATCTATTTTTATACCCGTAACTATGCTGGGCCATAAGTAATTTTCCTTCATAGACTATGGCAGTTATAACTGCAGGAGAAAGCCTCGTGAAATTGGTAAAACCACACTCAGGGCAGTGTTTTGCCATTTCATGGTCTAAAGTCACGGTTTTTGCCCCGCATTTTCCACAGAAACTGTGGTTTTTATCCCAATTAATAATCTGAATAGCCCTACCTGCTAAAAGAAATAAATCTTCGTCTAAAATAGAATATAAAGACCTCAAATCTTTAAAATCCAGGTTGTTCAGGCTTGTATCATTTTCCACCTCTACTGTATAACAGGGGTGTTTTTTTAAAGTGCCCAGGTAAATCTTTCTCAAAGGGGTGAGATTCAGCTCTTTCAAATCTCTTACAAAAGGAATGCTGCTACTTACAGTATTTATTAACAAGTTACTTGAATGGAATATGAACCAGTAGGCCTTATCATCATCTTCATAATTTGGCTTATTTTCAGGAAGGTAATGTTTATAAATGGTTTCTCTGGACATGGCTTATAGATTGAATAGTACGTTATAAATAATTATTTGTTTAATGAGGTTGATAATAAGGATAATAAATTATATATTGATTTCACAGGTGAGGTGGTAAAGTTGACTGAAGAATCCAAAGAGGCAAATAAAAAGGAAAGTAAGATAAATAAGTTTTTAAAAGATAAAAAAGCTAAAAAATTAGAATATATAGTAGCAATAATAGTGAATATCATCTTTTTATATATTGTAAACAATCTGGTAAACTGGAACATATCATTTATAAGCGATTCATTTACAAGTGTGCTTTGGATATTCAATATATCCATAATAGCCAATATACTGGTTAATATACTGTTTTTAATCTACTTTAAAGATTGGATTAAAGCTATTTCTCAGATAATTTTAAATATACTGGGCATCCTGGTAGTTTATTTCCTTTATACAATATTCCCCTTCACAGTCAGTGCATGGATTGCATATGCGATAAAAATTGCATTTATCATTGCTGTAATAGCTATGATTATAGCAACATTTGTAGAAGCCATCCGGTTGATTTTGAAGTATATTGTGAAAATAGAATCATAAAGGGGAATTTATAAGAAAAATAATTTTTTTTATAATATGGGAATTAAACCCGGGTCATCTCCGGTTATGCATTCACCGCCTTTGGGAGTCACAATAAAAGTGTTTTCAATCCCAACCATCCCTATACCTTTGATTCCTTTTTTAGGTTCAACTGCAAAAACCATACCCTTTTCTAGAGGCTCGTTGAATCCATGAGCAAGTACAGGTAATTCATCAATTAAAAGTCCTATGCCATGCCCTAGGAATTTAACTGTGCGCTTGCCAAAACCCATGAAGTTTTCTAGAAATTCATCATCCAGACTGCCCATAATAGAGTCATAAATCTCAGAAGGGATTGCCCCGGGTTTTAACATTTCAGCAATCTGATTCTGAACATCCACACATTTATAGTGGGCCTCAACAGCATGGTCTGGTAATTTTTCAGCGAACATATAAGTGGTGCTTTTGTCTGTATGGTATCCATCAACCCCGGATCCAATGTCAATATAAACCAGGTCTCCTTTTTTTAATTTATTTTCACGACTTCCAATCAATGGTACAGCTGGACTTAAGCCGTAATTTCCACTAGCACCATCAAAATAGGTAGGGTAAATCGAACTTTCTCCAAAACAAACATGGCCCAGTACCATTTCAGTATCAAACATTCCAAAACGTGCCACACCATGGTGACCCTCTTTCATCATCACTGAAAAAAGTTCGCTGGCCAGATCTGCTTCACTAATACCCTCTTTTAGAATTTCAGGCACCAAATCTTCCAGAACATGGGCATGGATTTTTCCAGATTCGCGCATCAAAGAGAGTTCATATTCACTTTTAATGGATCTAACAGTGGATATATCTCGATCTACGGATTTAACATTTTTAAATGGGAATTGTCTTGAAAAACGATGGTAAAGAGCTAAAGGAACCACTTCTGTTTCTAAGTAAACAGTTTCTGGTAATTCATCGTATTTCGCATCACGAAAACTTTTCATGGGATTAATATTATCAAATAATGATTCATCCACGGCCCTTTCATAACTTCTTCTAACCCAGAAAGTGGCTTCACCATTCTGGGGTATGATAAGCATTCCGTCCTGCATGGTCCCGGTAAAATAGTACTGGTTTATTTTACTGAATATTACTACCATTTCCCACTGGCTGTGATGAAAATCCATGTGTTTTTTAAATCTTCTTAATCTGCTTTTAAGTTCACTGGATGGTACTTTATTCATTATCAGAACTCCTCTTCAGTTCAATTTCCGTCTTTAATGATAATTTTTTCAGTTTACTATCAATTAGAATGAATGATGAAACATAATTCCAGATTACCCCAATACCCCAGAATATTATAGGGAAAATTACCCACACAAACTGTGGAGTTAACATAATATTGATAATGGCTGAAATAGTATTTATGGATAAATAGATAGTTAAATGCAAATAAAAACTTCGGGCACGGTCTTTTTTAGCTACTTCATGGTAAACTTTTTTATAGTCTTCTAGAGTTATGTTTTCAGGCATTTTCTCACCAGCTAGAGGATAAATTTCATTTGATTAAAATGGTATTTTGAATATAAAAACTAATAAAATTTTTTAATATTACTTTGAGTGATATGTTACTCAAAAATTTCCCATAATCCTTAAAAAATAGAAAAAAGAGAAAATGATGTAATTTATCCCAGATTTTTAAGCATTTGTGGTCTGAATTTGTACCAATAATATTTTCTGGTGCTTAATTTAGTTTTTTTGTAAGTTACAGTCGTTCCAGGACCTAACTCACTATCTGTGTAGTCAATAATTTTTATCCTGTTTTTTGAAACTTTTCTTAGAGTTATAATTTCATGCCAGCTTACTAAATATTTGCCATTAATTTTCACATAAAATGTCTGGTACACCTTTCGAGTGTTGCTGGTGACTTTATATGTCTTCCAAGTCATTTTCATGTTTCCGCTTTGACCACTCCAGAAATACTTGGTTCCATGGTCTACTTTAATGCCTTTTGATGTTGCAGCAGATGCCGGCTCAACAAACTGAATAGATGCACAGAACATGAATAAAACAGCTAGTGCAACAATAGCAGTAATTTTCTTTACCAAAATATCACCCCTTATTGTATTTACAACTATTCTGTATTTTTTGATAAATAAAAATACTGTTTTAATTTTTTTTAATCAAAGATCACATTCCCTTTATTAAACTCAAAATCAGTTTTTCAAATATTAGAATTTATTATCCCTATTTTAACCTAATTTAAAAGATTTATGGTGTAATTTGGGTATAAATATGTGGAGATTCTGGAATATTTATTTAAATATTCTTACTTAATTTTAGTATGTGAGTTTGACCCGGCTTTTTTTTACCTGATCAAGCCACGCGCATTCTAATAGAAAATGTTGTAAATAAATTCCAAGAACAAGATCCATATCATCCAGTTACTCAGCTGATTAAATAATGAATAACTTGGAAATCTAAACAATTGGAGAAAAAAAACGATTTAGAGGTGTAATAAATGGCTGTTGTATCAGTTAAAAAAACGTGTCCTGAAATGGTGGTAGCGGACTATCATGAAATTTTGAAAAGCGCAGGTTATAAGAATCAGATTTCTCCCAAGAATAAAACTATTTTAAAGCTAAATCTTTCATGGACATTGTTTTTCCCGGCCTGTTCTACACCACCATGGCAATTAGATGGAGTTTTAAAAACCCTAAAAGACGCGAATTATCAAGATATTCTAGCAGTAGAAAATAAAAAAGGAATAAACCATCCCTGGAAAGGAGCATATCTTAATAAATGGCTCCCTATATTAGAAAAGCATGGTACTTTATTTGAACCACTTGAGAGTGTAAAATGGGTTGAATATCAGCCCAAATCTGAAATGATGGTTCTGGATAAAGTCATGGTCCCTGAAATCTTTTTGGATAGTAATGTGATTCATTTTCCTACCATGAAGACCCACGGTCACACTACCATTACCGGGGCCATGAGAAATGTGTGGGGAGGGATAATTGCATCTCAAGATATGGATTCTCCTGAAAAAATACATGAAGTTTTGGTAGACCTTTTAGCTATTCAACAGGAGCTTCACTCAGGGGTCATGGCTGTCATGGATGGTGGTGTTTGTGGCAACGGTTCTGGTCCCAGAGCAATGGTTCCCAGTATTGGAAATATAATTATGGCCAGTAGTGACCAGGTAGCTATTGATGCAGTAGCTGCAAAAATCATGGGCTTCGACCCACTTTCTATAGACTATATTAAAATGGCCCATGATAATGGATTAGGAATAGGGGATGTAGATGAGATAGAAATTGTGGGGATGGATAAATCAGAGTTAAATGAATTGAACTTTAATTTTAAGGCAACCCTGAGCCCAGTAATTAGCTGGGATCAGAGGATCCGTAAGCAAACATCCACTGTAAAGTGGCTTAATAATTTCTTATTTAATTCATCAATTTATAAAGCACTTAAATTTGCATCAGATTTTTACTACGATCATTTATGGTATCCTTTTTTAGGAACCGAAAGATTAAAAATGTTTCATAAGACCAAATGGGGAGAACTATTCCGCAAATATGAATACGGTAGTTTTTCTCAGTTCAAGGAAGTTGAGGATTGGGATCCTTATTAATCCATTAGAATAGGTATTCATGCGAATTAACCTAAATTTTATAATTAGATGGAGTATTTTTATAATGAAAATGGCACAGACTGGAATGAAAGTTGTTTGTGAGGTATTTTAATCATGGGGACGGTAAAGAAAAAAACAAATTTTTCAGGAATATCCAAAAATAAGGTCATGACCGTTATCTTGATTTTTTGTATTTCTATAAATTGTATAAATTTTTTAAGTTCATTTAATTCAAACCAAAACAGTGGTCATGAAATAAAAATTAGTAAAATCACAATTTCTCAAGAAATCACGTATCTAATTGATATAGGATTTGGTTATAATTATGCTGTTGTAAATGCTCAGAATCTCCTGAATCGATTGACTATACAAAATATTCTGAATGCAGCACATAATAATCCAAAAAAATCTTTACTTGTAATAAAGGATACTGATCAAGATACTATGGGATTCAACTGGAAAAGTGCTACCTACTTCTTACCAGAATATGATATTTACTATCTCTTTGATGAAGAAAACACTGACCTAGAAAACATGGCCTATGCATGGCATACCCATGATGGAGGATATAGTGTTTCAGCATCTAAAAAAATGAAAATTAATGTTAATTGTGAGGTTAATAAGATAATCTGGGTAATGGATGGTGAATCAGATTTTTTCAGTGAAGTTAAAAATCAGCTTAATTTAAATGAAATATCTCTCCATAAAGGGATGAATATCTATTATTCAAATATTGGTCAAAAAGATATGGATGCTAAAATAGGTAAATTCATATTTCAAAAGAGTCAAGAATGACTTTATTTATTTAAAAAAAATAAATTAAGATAGTTACTCATCTAAAATGGTAAAGATGCGTATCTATTCTTTATTATAACAGTGGAAGTATCCCAATTTTTTATTACATTAAAGGAATTTCTTGAACTACTTGCATCTGCTTTATACCAGGTGCCGTTTACATAAACCTCTGCCCAAACGTGTCCATAGGTGCTTCCACTTGAAAACTTGCAGGTTCCATGAACATATCTTGCAGGTATTCCACTTGTCCTTAAAAGGCCGATTAAAATGTGACTGGTATCAACACAGTTTCCTGTCTTTTTATTTAAGGTTCCAAGAGCACCATATTTGGTGTTGTAATAAAAAGAATAACCTATGTTATCCCGTACCCAGTTAAAAATAGCTACTGCCTTGTCGTAGGTGTTATTTTTATTGCTGGTGATTGAAACAGCCCTTGAACTTATTACGCTATTGTTTACTTGACAATTAGTTGTAGCCTTTAAATAGCTGTTTAAAGCACTGATGTTACTGTTACTTGAGTTATTCACGATTGTATTATTAGATTTAGTAGTATTAGTAGCATTAGTATTATTAACTATACTGGGGGTAGTAGAATCGTTTGTCACTTTTTTATAAGTCACAACCCACTTATATTTCCATTTATAAGCCCATTTGTACTTTGTTCTGTATTTCCACTTACCTTTTGATTTATACCAGTATTTATATGATTGTTTATATCTTTGTTTATACCATACTTTTTTGTATACTTTAACATACTTGGTAGTGGCAGCTTCTATTTGCACAGACTCTGTGCTTGATTTAGAAAAGCTGTTAAGTTCCTGATTTATTTCACTATTTTTAACAATACCTGATCCATTGTAATTCATTATTTCCTGATAAACAGGTGAAATACAAAATGTGAGCGATACAAATATTGCAAATAGTATTGCAAATCCTGACTGTCGCTTAATTATACCTCCTCCATGCCAGTGCGACTATTACCTTAGAATTATTAAAAAATACTGATAATAATCCTAATTTTAGAATTAATGCCGCAATCATCTCAGTATAGTTTAGGGAAGTTTATAAATATTGTGTTTTCAATCTCCAAAAAAGCCGTGTTTTTTCCTTATTAAATAGGTTAAGAGATTCTTAAAGTCTATTTCAAATCAATAAAAATAAGAAAAATCAAATATTTTGTCTTTTAACTAATTAGTATAACTTGATAATATTTAATGCTTATTTTTTTCCTTATATATTGCTAATCGATGCCTTAAAAATTATAATTTATTAAGATATAATGAGGATTATCTTCTATTAATTAATTATAAGAAAAAATATTTTTGGTTTTAATTGGTTAGCTTATTGCAAATTTTGAGACTACGAGGTGTATTCTATTCTAAAAATTTTACCAGAATCTTATCAATATGATGCCCATCCATATCTAAAATTTCAAATTCAAGGTTTTTTCATTGGAATTTTTCCCCTTCTATGGGTACTTTACCGGTGTAATTCATTATGAATCCACTTATTGTATTAAAATTCCCTTCTTCTTCACCTTCAAGCTTTTCAATATTTAATATTTCTTTAAATTCTTCTGCTGAAAGATAACCATCTACTAACCATGATCCACTTTCTCTTAGAATAGCCTTAGGTTCATTAGGTTCATCAAAAGCAGGTATGTCCCCTACTAATGCTTCCAATATATCATTTAGTGTAATTAATCCTTCAATGCTCCCATATTCATCTACAACCATGATCATATGGACCGGGTTAATATTTTTTTTGAAGAGATTTAAAACATCTAGAATAGGCAAAGTTTCAGGTATGACTAAAGGATTTTTTAGATTTTTTTCAATATTAAATTTATCTTCTTCTAAAATTGATTCTAAAATTTCTTTGGATTGAACTACCCCTAAAAAATTATTTAAACCATTTTTTCCTACAGGAAAAATTGCTCTTTTACTCTCAATTATTTGATTTCTAATTTTATCTGAAGGATCATCTAAATCCAACCAGATAATCTCTGTTTTTGGTGTCATTAAAGTTCCAACTTTCTGTTGGTCTAGTCTAAAAACCCTTTTGATGATATCTTCTTCTTCTTTTTCGACTGTTCCAGATTCAATTCCTTCTTCAATTAAAAGTTTTATTTCCTCTTCAGTTACTTTACCCTCTTTTTCTTGATTTAGTCCAAGTACACGTAATAAAGAATCTGTTGAAAAACTTAAAATAGAAACAATTGGCTTTGTAATTTTTGATAATAGTTGCATAGGGCGGGCAATTTTAACTGAAATATTTTCTGGATTGTTAAGCCCGATTCTTTTTGGTACTAGTTCTCCTACCACAAGTGAAAAATAGGTTATTATTAAAACTATAATGGCGATACTTAATGATTCACTATATGGTGCTAATAGACTGACATTGCTTAAATAGGAATTTAAATAAACTGCTATTGTGGCTCCACCAAAAGCACCAGCTAAAATTCCAATAAGTGTAATTCCAATTTGAACTGCTGAAAGAAATTCATTCGGTGATTTTAGTAAATCAATAACAATTTTTGCACCTTTATTCTCTTTTTGTGCCATTTTTCGGAGCTTTATTTTTCTAGAAGATACTATGGCTATTTCAGACATTGCCAGAATACCATTCAATAAAATTAATAAAAATATCGCGAAAATTTCTAAGAATATATTGTTCATTTTATCCTCGTAAACATATCTTTTAATTAATTATTAACCTATAGTCCACTAGTTTACATTTAGTTGTTGATGAAATATTCAATAATCAATGTATCTGAATTTTCTCTCTAATACCAGGACTATTGCAAATGCCACCACTCCTAATAAAACTGCAATAATTATAGATCCGGTATCTATCACAGAAATCTTTTGATAAGGAAGTCTCAAGGTACCTAACATTAAACCAACCAGAAATGACATGGTGATGTGTTCGTGGTTTTTTAGTAAATAATCCAGTATCCTTGAAAATGAGATAATGCCTATAAATGCTCCAATCATGAAGGTTATAACCTCGGTTATGGAAAAATTATTAAGGGCATTAATCATGTATTCATATTGATTAATAAGAACTAAAATGAATGCTCCTGATATTCCCGGGAGTATCATGGCACAGATAGCTAACATGCCTGAGAAGAAGATTATGGGTAGGGTGTGGTTTGTTTGAATGGGATTTAAGGCTACGAAAATAAAGGCAAAGGCAAACCCAATTATTCCAAAACTGAAATTTTTTAAAGAGAAACCATCAATTTCGGAGTAAACAATATATGCTGATGCCAATATTAAACCAGAAAAGAAGGCATAGGTATAAGCCACGTAATTGGTAAGTAAAAAACTCATTACGCGAGACATAGTTAATATAGCCAATCCTATTCCTAACCCCAATGGAATAAATAATTCAAAATCAACTTCTTCTTTTAAAACAGCCCATGATTCATGAATTCGGCCTTTAAAAAGAGGTTTAATAAATCCAAAATTTATTTTACTAATGGAATGAACTAAACGTTCGTATATTCCAGTTATAAGTGCAATGGTTCCTCCAGAAACCCCGGGCATTATATCAGCAGTACCCATAAACAGGCCTCTTAGAAAAATAGTTAGAAAATTTTTGAGTTTGTGGTTACGAATATTCATTAATTGTCTCCAGATTTGGGGATATAATATAAATCATTAAAATCATTTTTTATAATTAATCAATCCTTAAGTTATATTTCATATGGGCAATAATAAGTATCAATCTATTATTATATTTTTTTAATTATCATTCCAACTGATCATCAGCTATTTTATAATGTGGATCTTCCCAATGGTTAACATCAATAATTTCAGAAGCATTGTCTAAAAGCATTCTGCAGTCTTCACTTAAATGTTTCAGATGAATTTTTTTCCCACATTTAGCATATTTGCCGGTGATGTGATTCAAGGCCTCAATTGCAGAATGATCCCTTACAGTGGATTTGCTGAAATCAATTATAACTTCGTTTGGATCATTTTTATAATCAAAAATTTCTTTAAATGAAGTGATTGAACCAAAAAATAGGGGTCCGACCATTTCATAATGCTTCACATTATTTTCATCAACAGATGTGTGTGCATGTATTCTAAGGGCACTTTCCCATGCAAATGCTAATGCTGATATAATAACTCCAATAATAACCGCCAAAGCCAGATTGTGAAAGATAACCGTCACTGCAGCCACAATAATCATCACTATAACATCGGTCTTTGGAACTTTTTTTATTATCCTGAAAGATGCCCATTCAAATGTACCTATAGCCACCATGAACATAACCCCCACCAGTGCAGCCATGGGTATTTGTTCCACCAGAGATGCACCAGCCAGCACAATAACCAACAATCCTATTGCTGCTACCGCTCCAGATATCCTATTTCTACCGCCGGAATTAACATTTATAATACTTTGACCAATCATAGCACATCCGCCCATTCCTCCAAAGAAACCACAAACCGTATTAGCAATACCCTGGGCAAAACTTTCCTTATTTACCTTCCCTCTAGTATCAGTCATCTCATCAATGACATTAAGGGTCAATAAACTTTCAATTAACCCTACCATTGCCATTATAATGGCGTAAGGTAAAATGATTCCTAGGGTTTCTAAGTTTAGGGGCACCATAGGTATGTGGAATAAAGGTAACCCCCCTGAAATCGATGCCATGTCTCCTACCGTCTTTGTGGGAATATTTAATCCAATAGTAATTGCTGAAACGGCTAATATTGCAGCTAAAGATGAAGGGATTATTTTGCTTATTTTAGGTAAGAAATGGATAATTGCCATTGATAATCCTACGAAAGCTAACATTATCCATAATGCAGACCCAGTAATCCAGTCACCATTAAGTGTTTGAAACTGAGTTAACTGTGAGGTGAAAATGATGATGGCCAGTCCATTTAAAAATCCAAACATAACTGCTTGTGGGACCAGCCGAATAAACTTTCCAAGTTTTAAAAGTCCAATAACTATCTGGATAAGGCCCATTAAAATTACTGCTGCAAAAAGATATTCTACTCCATGTTGCACCACTAGAGCCACTACTACCACAGCTACGGCACCGGTTGCGCCGGATATCATTCCGGGTCTACCACCAATTAAAGAAACGATGAGTCCGATAATAAATGCAGAATATAGTCCTACTAATGGATTCAAATGAGCAATAATGGAAAAAGCAATGGCTTCTGGAATAAGAGCCAGGGCTACGGTAGTTCCTGATAAAATTTCAGTTTTTGTATTTAAATTATTTACTTTACTTTTTATTACATTCACATAAGACATATTACTGATCAATCCTTTAGAATATTTGAAGGAAATACATGAAAACTTCATTTTAAGTTTATAGTTTTAATTTCAATTTAAATGGGTAAATTCCTTTGATTGACCTCATTTAAATAGATAATCTTATATTCAAATTAAATTCCAAAATAAGTATTTTAAGGGATTTAATAATCAATAATCCCCAAATAATGTTCAATTTATATTATGGCAGACTTTATTAATCATTAAATACCTGTGCCTGCCCATTACGTAATATGTGGATGTTTTTACCCATTCTGTAACCTTCTTCTTCAGCTATTTCTGCATATGCTGTGAGCATATCCAGGTTTCCATGTGATGGAATTATGTTTTCCGGTGTAAGCATTCTCAAGAAATCCCTATGATCTTCCCGGCCGGCGTGTCCTGAAACATGGGCATTGGTATAGATTCTAGCACCCTTACTTTTCAAACGTTGTTCTAAAAGGTTACGGTTAGCTTTGTTTAAAGGGTTGGGAATTATAGGGGCTGAAAAGATTATATTATCTCCTGGTTGAACAATGAAACTTGTTTTATCATTGGCAATTCTAGGAAGCAGAGCATCTGGCTCTCCCTGGTGTCCCGTAGTTAAAAGCACATATTCTGATCTTTTATCATCTGCTTTACTCAATGCTTTATTAATAGCTTTAGGGCTGCCATAGATACTGGTGTTTTTAGGAAGATCGAGTATGCCTATTTTTTCAGCTATACTGCAGTATCTTTCCATGGAACGACCTAGTAACAACATTTTACGATCACTTTTTGAAACAATATCGCATATGGCTTGTATCCTCTCAATATGTGAAGCAAAAGTTGTGATTATTATCCCCTGATTTTCTTTCATGGGTCCTTCCATTATATCTTGCAGAACTATTCTGGCTACTTTTTCAGAATGTGTTTTTGCTTGATCTTCTTCTGCTGCACGAGTAGCGTCTACAATAAGCGCCAGGACTCCTTTTTCTCCAAGTTCTCTGAAACGCTGGTAATCCGGAGGGGGAGATAATTTCTGATGATTATCAAATTTAAAATCATTAGAATAAATTACAATACCCTCTTTTGTGTGCAGGGCAGGGGTGACTGCTTGGGGTATACTATGGGTTGTATGTACAAATTCCAGTGTTATTTCGGGAGATATCTGACATTTCTCACCAGCATTTAATATTTGGAGTGTATTGTTAAACTTGAATTTACGTTCACTTTTAATGGTCCTTTCTATAAGGGCCATAGTATAAGGCGTTGCTATTATAGGTGCCTCATATCGGTGTGCCAGTTTGGCAACTGCACCAATGTGGTCAAGATGACCATGAGTAAAAATTATGGCTTTAACTTTACCATTAACTTCTTTCATCAGCGTATCATCTGGTATAACTCCTCTTTCTATGAGGTCTAAACTGTGCATTTTATCTATATCTGTATCTTCGTGTATGTGGAGCCGATCAAGGTGGATTCCCATATCGAAGATTATTACTTCTTCGCCAATTTTAACAGCAGACATGTTTTTTCCTACTTCTTCATATCCACCAATGGCTATTACTTCAACACTCATTCTTTCTCTCCTGAGTTCATTTTGAATTATTTAGAACTATATTCTAGAATCATTTATTTATAGTTCTTTTTGATTATCATGATTCATTATCAATCAATTTACAAATATATTGATTTAAATCATCTATTTTTAAATTATATTTGATATAATGTATTTTTTAAATTTTTGACTATATGTGTATATTATTTTGTCTTTTAGATTAAAAAAAGTTTTAAAATTATTATCATAATTAGTTAATTAAAATATTTAAAATTACAGGTATTAATTGAAGTTTCAATCAATTAAAAAAATGTAATTAATCTATAAAATACTAAAACTCATATAATCTCCTGAAATTATAAAAAGAATAGTTCAATGTGTTATAGTTCTAATTTAGTGGTAGTCCATATATAAATTTATGGTAAATTTTTCATAAGAGGGGTATGATTATACTTGATTTGATAAATTTATTCTATATCAATATCTAAAATTTCCCTAAACTCTTTTTTTCTCTCCATTCTCGCAGATTCATCTAAATATTCTTCATTATCATTACAATCGATAGTGAAAACTGCCAGTTCATAAATTACTTTGTTCAATGACTTACCTCTTTCTGTTAAATAATATTCTGTAACTGTTGGGGTGTCACTTATAATTCTTTTTTTTATAATACCCTTACTTTCTAGATGTTTTAAACAATCTGAAAGAACCTTGTTACTTAATTTTGGTTTGTCTTCTTTGAACTGACTAAAACGAGTTTTTCCAAAGAACATATCTCTTATAATTTCAATACTCCACTTCTTACTAAGATATTCCATGGCCTTGTTAACGGGACATAAACTCATATCACATTTATCATTTGAAGATATTTCACGACCCATATTCATTATCTCCTGGTTACATTATGGTTACTTGGTCACTAAAAAGTTACAAAATCTACTTAAATGACTCTAAATAGAAAATGGAATGGAATCTAGAAATTTAATCCATTAAAATTGATTATATGGAATTCTCTTATAACAAGTATAAAAATTTTGTTCAAGAGGATATATTTTCCGAAAAATTGAATAATTAAAAATTTAGTTTGAGTTTTAGATAAGGGAGTACAAAAATGAAAGTAATAGGACTTGTAGGAAGCCCCAGGCAAAACAGTAACACAGAAGCAATGGTTGAACAAATATTAAATAGAGCATCTCAATCTGGTGTTGAAACTAAAATATATAATTTAAGTAAAATGGATATAGCTCCATGTAAAGCATGTCAGTATTGTAAATCAAATGAGGGTAAATGTGCTACTGATGATGATATGCAGATTTTATATAAAGAACTAAAGGAAGCAGATGCTTTTGTATTAGGTTCGCCTGTGTATATGTGGCAAATGACGTCTCAGGCGAAATTGTTCACAGATCGACTTTACGCATTTTACCTGGCTGATTTTGAGAAGAAATACGGGAAAAAAGACATAGTACTGGCTTTTACCCAGGGCAATCCGGATGAAAATATGTTTGCACAATATTTTAAGTACACCGCAGATATGTTTGAATTTTTAGGTTATAATGTAGTTGATTCTATTTTATCTACAGAAAATGCCTTGCCTGCTGAGGTAAAAGAGAAAAAAGAGGTCATGGATAAAGCATTGGAAATAGGAAGTAAACTTGCTTTAAACTAAATATCTTTAAAGCATTATTATCTTGAAATAATTTGGTTGTTTTCACATCTCAATTATATTAAAATTTTTTATTTTGCCTACACTGAATGAATTTAATATTAAGTAAAAATTTATTAGCTAGATTTAATCAAACCTACTCATAAATATTAAATAATTATATAATATTTTCTAATTTTCCTAAAAAAGTTTTAAACACCTAATTAGGGTAGTGTTATCATAGAGAAACTAAATATAACCTTTAAAGATTTTTTTAAAATTGCAGTTTCTTTTTTGGTAATTTATATCATAATACTAATCACCCTAATCAATAATGATTCTATTAGAAGCAATTTCAGCAATTCAATTTTACCATTAGCTAATGTTGCAGTATTAGTTTTAATTTATTTTGCAGCCATTAAATCAAAAGAATACAATAAAAGTGCAAAAAAAGCATGGTGGCTTCTTTTCACATCCCAGATTGTTCTATTCGTGCTGGATTTTCTTTGGGCTGTTTGGAATATTGGATTTGGAATTTCTTTAGATTTCATAACCACCATTATTTTATTCATGACCCATGTAATATTCTTATCCGCAGCACTTGTGGCTTTTCCTCACCCTCAAATCCCTAAACTCCAACAGATGAGGCGGATTGCAGATATTGGGATTGTAATGTGTATTTTGTTCATTGCATTATGGACTCTCATTGTAGATAGAATTGTTAGATTTGGAATGACAGATATCATTACCGTAGTATGTACTGTAATTTTTGTACTTATTGAATTTGCTTTATGTTACAGCATAATAGGAGTATTCCTTAGAAATGCAGGCCAGATAAAAAATAGACCAATATCATTTCTACTAATATCCGCCACATTGCAAGCCGTTTCCACCGCAATATTTGCTTACTTCATTGTTCAGGGAAATTATACAGCTGGGGGAATTCCAGATATTTTAATGTTGAGCAGTTATATGTTCATAGGGGCTGCTGCAGTTTTACAGATCACTCAAAATCAACCAAAAATCATCCACGATTGTTCTAATAAAGCATGGTATATGAACCTAAGTTTTAATCACCACATACCCTTGTTTTTCGGTATTTTAGCATATATAATGCTTTTATTAATTTATTTGTATAATCAACGTATTTTTTTAAGCATGTTAATGGCAGCCGGGGCTGCAATTGGATTGGTTGTTATGAGGCAGTTTTTACAGATGGAAGAAATAAAAAGAGCCCATCATACCGCTGAAAAAAATCGCCTAATTGCTGAGGAAAATGAGATGAAATTTAAGGCCATAATTGAAAATTCAATTGATGCCATAGTAATCACCAATGAAAATAATAAAATCGCCCAATGGAACACCGGTGCAGAGCGAATTTATGGTTATACTGCAGAAGAAGCTATTAACCAGGATATAGAATTTATAATACCTCCTCAGTTAGTCCAATTTTATAAAAATGAATTGTCCCAGAAGATTTCAGATGAAAGCTTTAAAAATCAGATCCATGAAACCTTAGGCCTTCGAAAAGATGGTAAAGAAATTCCTTTAGAAGAATCAGTTACGCAATGGCAAGGAAAGAGTGGCCCTGTTTTTGCAGCGATTATTAGGGATGTTTCAGAACGTAAAACATCTGAAGAGGCGTTGAAAAAGTCATTAGATGAGAAAAATATTCTTCTCATGGAAATTCACCACAGGGTGAAAAACCATCTTCAAATAATTTCCAGCTTAATAACCCTTCTTTCCTTCACTATAGATGATGATAAAACAAAAAACACGCTTTTGGAGATTCAAAACCGAATCCAAACTATCGCTTTAATCCATGAACTATTATACCAATCCAAAAACCTGTCTAAAGTAAATATGAAACATTATATTGAGAATATAATTAAGAACTTAACCTTAACTTATAAAAATATCGGTCAAAAAATAGATCTTTCCCTGGATATTGAGGATGTTTATTTAAATATGGAAACAGCCACACCATGTGGGTTAATAATAAATGAAATCGTAACTAACTCTTTTAAATATGCATTTCCTCGTGGAAGAGCTGGTAAAATATCTATTACTTTTAAAAAACTGCCCGATGATTATTTATTAACTCTATCTGATAATGGGGTGGGGTTGGCTAAAGAGATAAGTTTTGAAAATAAAAAAACACTGGGCCTCAGGTTAATAAATAATTTGGTAAAACAGGTTGGTGGAGAAATAGAGTTAGATAGATCGCAGGGAACAAAATTTAAGATAATATTTAAAGAAGCAGATTATGGTAAAAGAGTTTAAATCAGATAAGGTAACTAAATCATTGCCTCTTTATTGAATCGTTATCCTAATAAAATTTATATTACTATAGCTACAAATCTTAAATGGGATTTTTATGCAAAAAATAAGTGAATTTAAAGGTTTAAATGGAAATATCATAGCTTTCAAAGATGAAGTAGCTGATGCAGAAAAAATAACTTTTATAGGGGTCCCGGGTGTTTGTACCCCATTTGCCGAGCTCTTTGCCTATGCTGTACGCGATAAAAAGTCTTGTTTTATAACATTAACAGATATTAGTAGTGCTCGCTTATTAGAAATGACTCCACAGGGAATGCAACTAACCGGGCCTGCAGATCCTCATGCTGATGTGGTGGCTCTTTTAGGGGGATTATCCATGCCCAAAGCCAATGTAGATGTTAACGAGTTAAAATCATTAATTGATCAGGTTCTAAAGGATAATGGTAAATTAATTGGATTGTGTTATATGGATATGTTCAAAGAAGCGGGATGGGACGAATTAATTGATTTTGATTGCATAATCAATGGAACACTGCTTGGTCATGTATATAAATAATATTAATAATTCCTTTGTAGATAGTAAATTTTAAGTGATTGATGGTGGGGCTATTTATGAAAAATTTAAAATTAAGAGAATACGATAAATTAATTGCCTTGATATTTGCTCTTTTCACTATAATTTTTTTACTTTTAATGATATTTAGCTCTGAGTTTTTCAGTTGGGCTTTTCAAAGACATCAAAACATTTTAAGTTGGTATATAAGACCTTTGTTTTTAATACCATTCTGTTATTTTGCATATAAACGGAGTTGGGCTGGTATTTCAGCCACAATATTCTTCCTTTTAACCAGTATGTTCTACTTTCCAGAAGTTGAAGTAGCCAACCCACAATCTTTGCAATTTCTGCAAATGGAAATGGATTATTTAACTGGTGGCTGGACTTTATCTAAAATATTAATCGCATTAATGGTTCCAGTATCATTCATAGCCCTTGGAGCGGCTTTCTGGAAGCGAAATTTACTTTTTGGGATAATGGTTATTGTTTTAATGGCATTACTAAAAATAATTTGGAGTGTGGCATTTGGTGGAGAATCGGGAACTTCAATAATTATTCCAGCGTTAGTGGGCCTTACTATCTGTGTGGCCCTGATCTATTATGGATTTAAAAGAATGGAAACTAAAAAAGAGAAGTAGTTTATTTTGATTCCACATCCACCAATCTTTCAACATGTGCCAATGATTCTTCAAAAGCATCATCTTTTATTTTAATATTTATAGCGCCTTGAATGCAAGATTCTACACACCGTCCACAACAGCGGCATATGTCTTGATTTATCTCAGCTTTCCCATTTTTAATTTTAACAGCATCTAAAAAACACCTGTCTTTAGCACATTTTCCACAACCAACGCATAGATCTGGATTAAATAATAATTCAGCCCCAATCATAGGGGTGAAACTTTTTCTAATCTCTTTTGGAAGATCAGGGGTCATTTTCCATAGACAACAGCAGGGGCAACATGCACAAATTGATAAAAGTTCTTCTTTAGGGCCAGTATTTAACCACACACTGTCGATTTTATTTCTACCAATAATATGATTTAAACCCGCTTTTTGACAGGTGTTAATATATTCCAGAGCTTCTTCTTTAGAAACTAATTTCCCCAGATTAGTAGAAACTCTTGTTGCTCCTTTTCCTAAAAATAAACATCCTAATTCTTTAGGATAGTCTTCACAATCATTAGAAACCCTACAAATACACGAATCCATAATGAAGTGATATTTGGATTTTTTAATCATTTCTTTTAATATTTCACTGGGAAGAATAATATCTTCTCGAGAAAAAGGGATTTTTTCATTAATTTCAACTTCTTTAGTTACTAAAGAATCAACGGATTTCAAGTTGATATTTTGTGAATTTAATTTTATAGGATCAGAAAGAGTGATAAAAATTTTTGACGATGAAGATTTAAGACTTTCATCTCGGGGAAGTACCATTATATCATCCCCTTCAAAAAATAGTTTTTCCACTATTTTTGCAAGGAGGGGTATTTTATTACAGGTTCTAGCCAATAAAAAACGGCTTTTGAATGTTAATTTAATTATCCTCACATTTATATCCGCAAATTTCATCATAGTATTCACTTTACATAATCCAAATTACTTATTTTAATTGATTAAAATTGACTTATAAATTATATTGATTTGTTTATAAATTTACCATGAGCTTTAATTAATTATTATCCCATTTTTCGCAAAAATCAATTTTCTTTTCCAAAAACTTTTATTGATTAAGTTAATTAATTAATTTCTAAAGAGAATTTGAGGCATAACATGGAAAATAATGAAATGAAAAGTATTGTAGAATCATATTTTAAGGCTTATAACGATTTTCAAGTGGATAAAATGGTTTCTTATCTCCACGATAATGTGGAATTTAGAAATGTATCTCAGGGACATGTTACATTGTCTTTAAGTGGGAAAAAATCATTCACTAACCAAGCAAACCATGCAGTGGATTTATTTGAAAAAAGAGAAATCACACTCAAAGAAATCACATTTGAAGATGAGGTTATGGATGTAAAACTTAATTTTATGGGTATTTTAGCGGTAGATATACCAGAAGGTCCGTCAAAAGGGGAAAAAGTAGAGATGGATGGTAGATCTATATTAAAATTTAAGGATGAAAAAATAATATACATTGAGGATATTAGTTAAATAGTCATCTTTCAATTTTTTGCAAACCATTCAAACCTTTAATTCACACTTTCCTTTTTAAAAAAATTACTTATCTATCTTCATTTCATTTTATTCGCATTCAACCTTTTAATCTTTTTTTGCGGTGATAATTATCATTATTATGTTGTCTTTTAGGGGAGTTTCTTCCAGTAATCCATCTATATGGTCTTTAATTTTTTTTATTAAGTTTTCATGATTTATATTCTGATTTTCATGGATAAATGACATTAAATTATTCATGGCCATACTATTATCTTTATTAAATAATTTTAAAAGGCCATCTGTATAGAATATTAATCCGTCACCCTTTTTTAACTCTATTTGGTAGGTTTTAAGATTCAATTCCTGCATTTTACCTAAAATTTCATCATCCTGATGTAACTTTTTCACCTTATTTTCAGAAGATTGGAATAGTATGGGTGGGCGATGAGCTGCATTGGAATATGAAAAAATCCTGTTTTTTAGATCTAATATTCCATATAATATGGTTATTTTGATCTCAGAACTTATATCCGGTGAAATTAAACGATTAAGATAATCCAGTAAAAGATTAGGGTTTTTATGAGGTGCTTCGTTTCTCATTATTGTTTTGGATAGTGCCATTAAGAGAGTTGTAGGGAAACTTTCTCCAAACACATTGGCAATGGTAAGCCCTACTTTTTTATCATTAATGGGTATGAAATCGAAAAAATCACTGCTGGCTTCTTTGGATGATATATTTAATATATCTACTTCAAAATCATCCATATGAGGGATATTTTCCGGCAAAAAACTATTTTGTATTTTACCTGCAAGTTCTAATTCGTGCTTTTTCCTTTCTAATTCATCGTGATATTCATCCCGTTCCCTGACGGTTTTTAATTCTCTTAACTGGTTTGAAATCATAAATGCAAAAATTAACATTCCCAGAGCATTGGCGAAGATCATGGGACCACTTACAATTTCTACAACTTCCACAGCCTGAGTATACGGGGTTGCAAGTAATAAAGTAAGGAGCATGTGCAGTACTTCCATTAATGAAGCAAAAACAACTGCTCCGAGAATACCGATGAATTTACCTTTGTTTAAATAATAGATTAATCCGGCTAGGGTTCCTGAGAGTAGAGTTGCAATAGTGCAGGGTACAACTGTAAAACCGCCTAATAATATTCTATGCAGGGACCCAATTAATGCAGAACCGATACCTAGCACAGGACCTCCTACCAATCCCGCTACCATAGGACCTAAATCCCTTACATTGGCATGGGCACCGAAGATATCAATTCCAGAATACGTTCCAAAAATAGAGATCAACCCAAAAATAACTATAAGAACTATCTGGTTAGTTAATGTAAATTTCTTTTCCAGAACCTCTTTGAAAAATTTAAGGCGGGTAACCACATATGCTATCACAATAATAACACATGTCTTTTCCACCAGTACAATAAATGTATGGTGGGCTTCGGATAAATTCAGCACTTCATATTCCAGGGTTAATAGAATAGAAATACTACCAATTAATGCTACTGCTGCATGAAGATACATCACAGAAGCTTCACTATCACCACTTAATTTTTCTTTAATACGATTTATCACTGTCTTCCCATCATCTAAATTCATATTAGTCCCCATTCAATAATTAAAACTAATTCTTAATTATGGTAAATAAGCTTTTAAATGTTGTTCTTTTTACTCTTTATAAATTGAAGAGGATTAGAATAGAATTGATTGCTTTTTGAGTAGGTTTTTTTTTAGTAATGTGGACTCTGAGGGTGAATTTTTTCTATTAATTCTGTGTAAAATATGTCTTCAAATCTTAAATCTGAATTTAAATAACCTAATTGTTTAAGGGGTTCTATGAATTTCATTGTGGATTCTATAAATTCATTGGGCAAGCTAGCACAATATTTTGCTGATATTTTGAATGTTTTTAAAGCAAAATCATCATCTAATCCTAATTCTTGTGAAACAATTTTCGCTACTTTTTCAGGGGTTTCATTTATCATTCGGGACATTTTTTCGTGAATTATTAAAAAATCTTTCAAGAATTCTTTTTTTTCTTTCATGATTTCTTCCTTTACTACTATCCCATAACTGGGATTATTAGCCCATAAACATTTTGGGGGCATTATTACCTGAGTATTAGCAATTTTTTTGGCTGCCACTGCCATAGCGGGAGTTCCTACTCCTGCGTCGATTTCGCCTTCTTCCAAAGCATAAGGTATTAAATCTGCCCATCTGTAATTCTTTATTTTAATTGAATATTTTGCTGATATTTTCCTTAATATTACATCATGGATGCATCCTTTTGATGGAACACCTATTGTTTTTCCTTTAAATTGAGAAATTAATTTATTAAAAACTTCTTCTTTGAGAATTCCGTCTTTTTCTTCAACCAGGTCATGATATGTTTGATAGGGGGATGGTGCTACTAATACAGTTCCCTCTACATGCCCACCAGCAATACATTTAACTTTTAATCCATTATCTATTCCTATCATTACTGGTGGAAGACCTATATACCCTAGATCTATTTTTTCTGCAAAAAATGCATTTATCATGGCCGGTCCGGTTGGAAATAGTTCCCATTCAAGATTTTCGTCATTGATAGATTTAGTCATGTTTTTGATTAAAAGTGAGGTGTGATATACTGTTGACAAATATCCGATTTTCATGTAACTCCCCATAGATTTGATATCATTATTATAACAATTGTTATAGTTATATACATTTGGATTTAAAATTTTTTTAATTTAAATCATAATAGAAGAGGGCTATACTCAATCTTTTTATTTTTAAAAACATATAATATATCCATGCACAAAAAAGATCCGGAATTGATGGATTATACTTTGATTTGCCCTGAATGTGGTGTTGGAAATCCTGAAAATGCGGAATTTTGTCTTGTATGTGAGAAAAATTTTCAAGATACTTTGTTGTTTTTTCAGGATGATTTCTTCGATCTTGAAATAACCAAAGACCATCTAGTTGAGTATCGCAAGAATTTTTGGGGAACCAGTAGAACCGGAAAAGTTATCAAATATTTATTAAGTGATATGAGAGAACTTGAATTCGAATCAAAGATCACTCGATTTAAATTTAATTATAATGGTAAAAAGCATGTATTGCCCATTAGGAAAGAAAACATGGAGCAATTAATAAAAATTTTAAAATAATTCTCAAGATTCACAATCAAGCTATTAGTAATTAACCACCTGCAATTGTTTGGAAAATAACCAGTTCATCTTTTTCATGCATTAAATATTCTCCTAATGAATTAGGATCTTCCCCATTTATAAGTAGTTTCATATAGTCTTTTATTTCACCATCTTCATTGAATAGTGATTCTGCAAATTCTGAGCTGTATCTTTCAGTTAGAATAACCAATAGTTCATCTAGGGTGCCTTCATGATTTATTTCTATTTCTTTTTCTCCTGTAATTTCTCTGAATTTACCCAGGAATTTTATTTTTACCATTTATAAAGCCTCCATTTTCTTATTTGATATTAAGATTTTTTTGTCATTAAATTGTGCTATTTTAAACAATTTAATTTAAATAGTATAATAACAATGGTTATATAACTATTGTTAATTTAAATAGTTTTTGATACAACAAAAAATTAATATTTTGATATTTGATTTTTAAGGCGTGATTTAACTATTATCAAAAATTATTTATTTTAATGATAGTTAGAACTATATGGTGATAAAATGGTTATGAATGAAGAAATGATGGATGCTATTGAAAAAAATTTGGTATTTTTATCCACTGCTAATGAAGAAGGAGTGCCTAATGTTGTACCTATTGGGTTTGCCAGACCTTTAGATGAAAAAACTATATTGATTGCTGATAATTATATGAAAAAAACTATCAAAAATTTACATGAAAATCCAAAATTATCTTTGATTATTTCTGATGCTAAATCCTTCCCTTACCAATTTAAAGGATCAGTTAAAATTTTTAAATCAGGTGAATATTTTGATCAAGTTGTGGAATGGGCTCAAAACGTTATGACAGAACTGGAACCTAAATCTGCAATTTTATTCACTGTTGAAGAAATATACTCTGTACAACCTGGACCAGAAGCTGGCAAAAAAATAGATTAATTTATTTTATCTAATTTTTAATAAAAATGTGATATAATGACTTTTAGAGTAGCCGTTGCCAGTACAGATGGGAAATTTATTAATCAGCACTTTGGTAAGGCAGACAAATTTTTAGTCTTTGATATAAAAGGTCCAAAAGATTTTGAATTTGTAGAGTTACGTGAAAATGACCCTTCATGTGGTATTTATAGAGCGGCTGATGGGAAAAGTTTTACTAATGATACAATTAAACTTCTATCCGATTGTAAAGTGGTAATCGTTAGCCAAATAGGTCCTGGAGCTTCTCAAAAATTGAAAAATTCCGGTACTATGCCTTTAATTTATCCTGATTTTATTGAAAAAGCACTAATAGAATTAAGTCAGAATTTGGATGAATTCACTTAAAACTAATATCAATTTTTTTATTTTTACGGTTAATATTATCATAAATTATTTTTAATAAATCTAAACTCAATTTTGATTCCGGATAAGTCATAGTGTACAAATCTGTTTATTATAACGTTGTTAATCTTTAATCAAATAGCTAATTTTGTTTAATTCTCCATAATAATCGATAAGTTTTTATAATATAACAATTGTTATATACAGTTAGTCATTAGAGTATTGGTGTAAGAGTCACCATATAATGTTCTTAGGATAATATGATAATAGGCATTTTTTAATAAACTATTATGTCCTATTGAAATATTTTATATTGTTGCCAAGCTCTAGTCACTATTATATTATAATATAACAATCGTTAAGTTTTTATATAACAATTGTTATATGTTCCTAGTACATGATTTAAACTAGATTGCAGTGATTTGAATCTAGTTTTTTTGATATTTGTGATTGGCCGGGATAGAACAGAAATTTAAATATAACGATTGTTAACTATGGTCGTTAAAAAAACAAATAATGGAGAAAAATGAATGCCACCAAAAGAATATGATCCAGACCATAAGATCGATCTGGAAAAAAATACCTGCCCCAACAGGGAGCAGAGGGCAAATGGTACCAATGTTTATTATGGTAAAGCCACCCAGTTGATTGAAGATGCAAAAGCAGGCAAAACTAAATGTTATGATAGGGAACTGCAGCAAACCTCGGGATGTGTTTTAAACTTTTACCTTACAGTACGGGTATCTACAATTAGAGATGCAGCTATAATATATCACGGTCCATTAGGTTGTTCATCATCTTCTCTGGGATACAGAGAAATATTTAGATCAGTATCTCCTGAACTGGGTAGAGATCCCAATTTTGAATTAAATTGGATTACCACTAACTTGCAGCAAAGTGATGTGGTTTATGGTGCAAGTGAAAAGCTTAAAAATGCAGTTTTAGAGGCTCAAAGAAGATATGATCCTAAAGCAATTTTCATACTCACTACATGTACTTCAGGAGTTATTGGTGAGGATATTGAAGGATCAGTTACTGAAATTCAGCCTCAAGTAAAGGCCAAGATAGTTCCGGTACATTGTGAAGGTGTGAGGTCTAGACTGGTTCAAACAGGTTATGACGCGTTCTGGCATGGAGTATTAAAATATCTGGTTAAGAAACCAGAGAAGAAACAAAAAGATCTGGTAAATGTAGCAAGTATGCTCTCTTACACATGGCAAGATCGTTTAGAAATAAAAAGATTGATTGAAAAAGTTGGCCTCAGAGTGAATTTCATTCCAGAATTTGCTTCTGTAGAACAATTAGAACAACTTTCAGAAGCAGCTGTAACCGCTCCGTTGTGCCCAACTTATACTGATTACCTTTCAAGAGGATTAAAACAAGAATTTGATGTTCCATACTTTTTATATCCCTCACCTGTAGGAATAAAAAATACTGATGAATGGTTAAGACAAATCGGTAAACATACAGGTAAAAAATCAGAAATTGAAGCTTTGATTAAAGAAGAACATGAGATATGGGTTCCAAAATTGCAAGCTATTAGAGAAAAACTATTGAACTACAAAGATGATGGGGAAAGGCTGGAAGTTCTTGGTTCACTTGGGCAGGGACGTTTATTATCTCAAATACCTTACTTTGATGAGTTAGGATTGAAATCATCTGCAGCATTGACTCAGGACTTTGATAATCTCATATTAGATGATATTGAAAGCATGGTAAATGATGTAGGCGATTTTGAGATATTGGTAAATACTTTCCAGGCAGCTGAACAAGGACATATTACACGAAGTAGAGACCCAGATATTACTTTAACTTGCCCATTCCAGGGTGGAGCATACAAGAGGGAAAAATCAGTTACACGTTTGCATGCATTACGGGGAGATGCAGATCCATGGAGTACTCAAAGTGGTTATGCTGGTGCAATTGCATTTGGAGAGTTTATAGTTCAATCATTAGAAAATAAATCATTTGAAAATGTAATGAAAGAAAAAACAGCAGATAGTTACAAGGATTCATGGTACCAGCAGCCTAATCCATTAAAATATGTAAATAGGGAGTCTTCTAAATGAGTTCTAACGAAAACGGAGATGTAATAAACAGTAAAAATAATTCTACGCCAGAATACAGTAGTCATGAATTAGGAAAAGAGTTTGTAGAAGCACCTAAATATTCCTGTGCTCTGGGAGGAGCATATGGAACTGCACTAGGAGTTTATGGTTTAGTTCCATTACTCCATGCTGGTTTGGGTTGTGGTTTAGGACAACTTTTTGGACAACTCTATGCTGGAGGTCAAAATGCAGGAGGTCCTGTAGGGGGAACCAGTACTGCTACCACTGGACTTGTGGAAGAGCACGTAATTTTTGGAGGAGAAGATAAACTCCGAAAATTAATCAACGCTTCTTCTGAAGTTTATGAGGGTGATGGGTTTTTAGTAATTTCCGGATGTATACCAGCTCTTATTGGAGATGATGTAGATGCGATTATCAGGGAATATGAAGATAAAATACCAATTTTCCATATAAATGCTCCTGGATTCAATGGAAATTCATATGAAGGTTATGAAATATTTTTTGAAGCTTTAATAGATCAAATATTAACTCCCCTTCCAACTGAAAAAGGTGTGGTTAATATTTTAGGTGTGGTACCTTATCAACACATTTTCTGGAAAGGTGAATTGGATTCTATTAAAAAACTTTTAGAAAGAATTGGAGTAAAAGCCAATATAATATTCACAGAACCAAATGGTTTTGAAAAGCTAAAGGAACTTCCTGCAGCGGAATATAATATTGTTCTTTCCACATGGAATGGACATCGTGTTGCTGATAAATTAGAAGAGAAATTTGGAATTCCCTCTATTAAATTTCCAAGTGTGCCTTTAGGCCCTAAACAAACCAGTCATTTCTTGAGAACTGTCGGTGAAAAGCTTGATGTGCCTTCTGAAAAAGTAGAGGAATTTATTGAACAAGAAGAAAAAAGATCATATAGATTCATAGAATATTCTGGTGATGCTCTTTTAATTGTACGTCCTCACTCTTACTTTGCAGTAACAGCGGATAGTAACACAGCTATTGCTATTAATAAGTTTTTGGTAAATGAAATGGGCTATCTGCCAGATCTAATACAGTTAACAGATAACCCACCTGAAGAATATCGTGAAGATATTTTAAAGGCCTTAACAGAAGGGCTAGAATCTACAATCATTCCGGAAGTTCAATTTGAACCAGATTCACATATTGCACGTGAAAAATTAAGGGACCGACCATTCCAATTCTTATTTGCAAGTTCTCTGGAAGCTAATTCATCTCTCCCTGAACTTGGAGCACTTCATGTTACAGTTGCATTTCCTTCTTTCAATAGGGTTGTTTTAGGTGATAGTTATGCAGGTTATGCTGGTGGATTGAGATTAATTGAGGATTATATCAGTAATTTTGCAGGTCCTCTCTAAGATATTGCATAGATTATGGTCTTCTATATGTAAATGAGATTGTGTTAAAGAGATTCAAGCAATGGAATAAGGTAATTCGATTGTTTTTTCTTTTTATGTTATTAAATTGAAATTAATGCCATTATAGTAAAAAAACAAGTTCTAATCATAATCAGCGGTATTTTGTTCAATTTAGTCAATTAACAACATTATAATCATTTTAAACGATTTAAGGTGTTAAAAAAAAGAATTTAGATATTGAGGTATTTATCATGAGTAAAAGAAAACAGATTGCAATTTATGGGAAGGGTGGAATAGGAAAATCAACCACTACTTCCAATTTAAGTGCAGCTTTGTCAGATATTGGATACAAAGTAATGCAAGTTGGATGTGATCCTAAAAACGATTCAACTAATACTTTAAGACATGGAAAATCTATTCCAACGGTTATGGATACAATAAGGAGTGGATCCAATGATTTTTCATCTGTAATTCATGAAGGTTATAATGACATTTTATGTGTTGAAGCAGGAGGTCCAGAACCTGGTGTAGGATGTGCTGGAAGAGGAATTATCGCAGCTATTGAATTACTGGATAACAATGGTGTTATTGATGAATATGATCCTGATATCGTTATTTACGATGTTTTAGGAGATGTAGTATGTGGAGGTTTCGCAATCCCTATTCGACAAGGTTTAGCCGAACAAATTTACACTGTAACTTCATCGGATTATATGGCTATATATGCAGTCAATAATTTATTTAAAGGTATTTTGAAATACTCTGGAAGTGGGGGAGGGTTATTAGGTGGAATTATAGGTAATTCCATTAGTAAAATTGCACAAAGGGAAATGATTCAAGATTTCAGTCAACAAACTGAAACTGAAGTAATAGAATATGTTCCTCGTTCTCCAATTGTTACTCGATGTGAATTAGACGGAAAAACCACTATTGAAGGGGCTCCTGAATCCGAACAGGCCGAAGTTTACAGGGAACTGGCTCGAAAGGTTATTAATAACAAACAAAAATTCATTCCAAGACCATTTGATGTTGATGATTTATCTGATTGGGGTTCAACTTGGGTAAACAAACTGCTATTAGAACAAAAAACTGCAATCGAAGGAATTCAGGATGGTGGAACTGGAGTTTAAGATAAAATATTGTTAAATTACATTTAACTTTATTTTATCATTTTAAATAAATTTTATAGTGGGTATTTTATGTTAAATCAAAAAACTGTTATTATAATATTGTTAATCATCATAGCTTTCATTTCCAGTGTTTATTTTATTATTGGGAATAATAATGTAGATATTTCCGATCAAAATAATAATTCAACAAAAAATAATCTTTCATGTTCATCATGTGCAGATTCTGCTGAAAATCAGACAGGAGTTGCTGGGATAAAAAATGATTCAAATAAAACTTATTCATCTATGAATAACTGTTGTGATTAATGTTTTTTATTTTTTAGTTATCAATTTAAGAGACTAAAAAATGGATCATAAATTAACAATTGTTATATTAAATTTGATTGGCTGACTATATAAAGAGTTTTTTCTGACTCTTTTGAGGAATTGAAATTTAAGGGGGTTATTAATTGAATAATTAATGTTAAAATATCGTATGGACTTTTTAAATGGTAATTATGAATATAAAATCGTATTACTTAATTAAATTGAATATAATTAACTAAAATAAAAAATTAAGAGGATTATTATGGTAAATAAAAAAATAGGAATATTAATTGGCGTCATTGTTTTAATAGCTGTATTGGTGGGAGCCTATTCGTTATTAGGAACATCCAGCGCTAACCAGATACGAGTAGGTTATCTTCCATCTACGGGTGATAGTTTATACTTTATTGCAAAAGAAAAAGGTTTTTTTGCTGATGAAGGGCTGGATGTAACTTTAAATGAATTCCAAACAGGTCCTGATGAAATCAATGCACTTCTAGCTGATAAATTAGATGTTGAAGCTGGAGGTGTAGGTGAACCATTAAATTTCATTAATAATGGAAAAGATCTGGTGATAATTGGTGGAGCAATGGGTGGAGATTCAGCAGTTATTGCTAAAGATAATGCAACTGCAACTGCAACAAAAAACAATCCAAAGGCTTTTGAGGGAAAAACAGTAGCCACTGTAAAAATGTCCACCCCTGATGTCACTATCAAAGGAGCACTTTCTGAAGCAGGAGTTAACCTCTCAAAAGTTAATTTTGTAGAATTTAAAACTGCTGCTGATGTTGTACAAGCAGTTAAAACTGGAAAAGCACCTATTGGATTTGTATGGCCACCATTCCAGTACACTGCTCAACAGCAAGGTCTGGTTATAGTAAAATACTCTGATGAATACATTCCTAATCACCCATGCTGCAGAATAGTTACTACTTCTGCAAAAGTTAATGGTAGTGAAGATAAATGGGTCAAATTTGAAAGAGCATTAATAAAGGCTTATGACTACTACAAAACAAATCAAACTGGAACTGTGGAAGTTGTCGGTAAATATGTAAATATGGATCCTAAAGCTCTTAAACAGGCTTTATATGATGGGCATCTGTCATTATCTCCAGATCCTAATAAAAAAGGAACTCTAAAATATTGGGATTTACTGGAAGTATTAGGATATTCTAATATAACTAACCCAACGGCATTAGAGAATTCTATTAACACAGATCTATATAAAAAGGCTCTTGATCAGTTAGCTCAAGAAAATCCTAAAAATACTAATTACCAAGATCTTTTAAAGCTGTATCAAGAACAGAATGTTAATGTTACGTTCTCTAGTGTAGCTAATAAATCCAGTTAATAATATAGGAAATAAAATGATTTGAAGGATTTCCCTTTTTATCTATTTTTTTTTATTGAATAATAGGAGATTTTTAGATGACAAAAATTGATATAAATAATATTTCTATGAATTATAATGTGGAAGATAGTTCTACATCTGCACTTCATAATATTAACCTTCATTTAAAAGATGGTGAATTTGTTTCAATAATTGGCCCTAGTGGGTGTGGTAAAAGTACTTTAATTGATATAATTGCTGGTTTAAAAAAACCTACTCAGGGTAATGTAGTTGTTGGAAATAGGGAAGTTATAGGCCCAAGTCCTGATTTAGGAATAGTATTTCAGGACTATTCTTTGTTTCCGTGGATGACTTCTTATGAAAATTTGAAATTTGCTATTGAACATACTAATGAAGGACTTAAAACTAAAGAAATTGATGATAGGGCAAAAAAATACTTGAATATTGTGGGGTTATCTAATTTTGCTAATAAATTTCCCAATACTTTGTCTGGTGGTATGAGGCAACGCTTAGCTATTGCACGCATGTTTGCTACTGAACCAAAGGTTTTCTTAATGGATGAACCTTTTGGGGCTTTAGATGCCTTAAATAGAGTCCATATGCAGGATTTATTAATATATCTTTGGAGTAGGGGAGATAAAAGAGAAACAACATTATATGTTACTCATGATGTTGATGAGGCTATTTTACTTTCAGATAAAATTGTTGTTATGACTCCTTCACCTGGACAAATAAAAGAAATAATCAAAGTTGATTTTGAAAGGCCTCGTTGCAGGACGGATTTAGTTAAATGTATTGAATATATGCGACTAAGATCAAATTTACTGTCGCTTTTAAACGAAGAAATGTTAGATGCATTAGCTGAACAGGAAAAACACATGAGGGAGTTAGTATGAAAGTAAATACTAAAACATCAACATTGAATATAAAATTTAATCTACAAACTTTTTTAGTCATTGGTATTTTCTTGTTGTTATTTTTAGCAACATTAATGGTGCCTGCAGGTCAAGACGCTTTAGGAAAAGAAATTTTCGCCGGAGTTTTAGTAGTAGTAACACTTATATTTCTACTGGAGCTGTATATAAATCGTGAAAATCCTCAAAAGATAAATGATATTTTTCTTTTAGTAGGTTTAGTAATAATTCTATGGGAAATAGTTACTAGATTTGCTTTAATAGACACTAATTTATTGCAACCACCAGAGAATGTATTTGCTGTATACGCAACCGATTATTCTACTATCATCACTGGTATATTTAGTTCATTTTCTATACTTTTGTTGGGCTATATGCTGGCAGTTATTATTGCTATTCCTATCGGTCTTTTAATGGGATGGAAGAAAAGATTACATGATGTAGCTTATCCAACTGCCAAAGCTTTAGGACCTATACCTCCAACGGTTTATATTCCCTATGCTATAGCACTACTTCCGAGCTTCTTTGCTTCATCAGTATTTGTTATATTCATTGGAGCTTTTTGGCCAATATTAGTTGGAGTAGTAGGTGGTGTATTTAATATTGATCATCGTCTTATTAATTCTGCAAGAACATTAGGGCTTAAAGACTCAACCATTATGTGGAAAGTATTGTTGCCTGGTGCTTCACCTTCTATTTTTCAGGGAGCACTAATTGGTTTGATAATTTCTTTTATTACATTAATGGTAGCAGAAATTATTGGATCTAGCTCTGGTTTAGGATGGTATCTTCAGTCACAAGGACAATTTGCTAATTATGCTGCAGTAATGGCTGGAATGATTGTTGTTTCTGTTGTGGTTATTCTGGTCACTATTGTCTTTGATAAAGTGGAAAATTACGCTTTGAGATGGCAAAAAGCTATTTAAATTTGATTAATGGTGTTTCATATTTGATTTTATGAAATTCGAAAACTTTATAAAGGTTAATACAAAACTATTATAACAATTGTTATATAACAATGGTTATATATATAAAAAAAATAGAATTAAAAAATAACAACAGGTGAAAAAATGGTAAATATACCAGAACTCAAAAGAGGAATTGCAAACGATATCACAGAAACTATAGGAAATACTCCATTAGTACGATTAAACCGATTGACTACTGGCCTTAAAGCTAATGTTGTGGTAAAAGTAGAATCATTCAACCCAATCAGCAGTGTTAAAGATAGAATTGGTGTTTCTCTAATTGAATATGGTGAACAACAAGGAATAATTAAAGAAGGTTCTGTTTTGATTGAACCTACCAGTGGGAACACTGGAATTGCATTAGGTTTTGTTGCTGCTGCAAAAGGATACAGATTAATACTCACAATGCCGGACACCATGTCCTTAGAGCGAAGAAAACTATTGGCAGTGTTTGGAGCAGAAATAGTTTTAACTCCCGGAGAAGATGGGATGCCTGGAGCAATTGCAAAAGCTGAAGAATTAGCCAAAGAAATACCAAATGCTGTGCTACCTCAACAATTTAAAAACCCTGCAAACCCTAAAATTCACAGGGAAACTACTGCCGAAGAAATTTGGAGAGATACTGAAGGTAAAGCAGATATTATTGTTGCAGGTGTAGGTACTGGTGGCACTATTACGGGTATAGCTGAAGTTTTAAAGGAAAGAAAACCTGGATTTAAGGCAGTTGCTGTAGAACCAGAAACTTCACAAGTATTAGCCACTGGAATAAAAGGTCCACACAAAATACAAGGTATAGGGGCTGGTTTTGTTCCGGATGTTCTAAAAACTGATTTAATTGACGAGATTATTCCCGTAAAAGATGAAGATGCTGCTTCAACTTTACTGCGACTTGCTCGTGAAGAAGGAATATTTGCTGGTATTTCTTCAGGTGCAGCTACATGGGCTGCACTGGAGTTAGCTAAAAGAGAAGAAAATGAAGGTAAATTAATTGTAGCAGTTTTACCAGATACTGGGGAAAGATACCTATCTATGGAGTGGGTATTTGAAGAACTCTACAATAATTATGATACCATCATATAAATCTCAATACATTAAATACAAATGCAAGTGACTCTATAACAATAGTTATTACATTTTTCATTAATGTTTGGACAGGTGATTTTTCATGTTTGAAAGAATCAGAGAGGATATAGAAATGGTACGTTTAAGAGATCCTGCTGCACGTAGCACTCTTGAGATCTTTTTCTGTTATCCCGGACTATGCGCTATTTGGTTTCATAGATTAGCTAACTGGTTCTGGAATCATAATTTTTTATTTTTCGGTCGATTTACTTCGTCATTAGGTAGGTTTTTTTCAGGTATCGAGATACACCCGGGTGCAACTGTAGGAAGACGTGTTTTTATTGATCACGGGATGGGTGTTGTTATAGGTGAAACTGCTGTTGTTGGAAATGATGTATTAATTTATCAAGGGGTCGTTCTTGGCGGTACCAGTCTGGAAAAAAAGAAAAGACACCCTACTATTGGCGATGGGGTAGTTATTGGTTCTGGAGCAAAAATAATTGGGAATATTAATATTGGTAATTGCTCTAAAATAGGTGCTGGATCAGTTGTATTAAAATCTATTCCTAATGGAGCTACCTGTGTTGGAATACCCGGTAGGGTTGTTCAAGAAGATAGGAAATGCGCCATAGATTTAGATCATGGAAAACTACCTGATCCTGTTGCAGAAGTAATTGATTTAATTTTAAAACGTCAAAATGAGATGGAATCTCAGATTAAAGAATTAGGATATACATCCAAAATAATGAAAAATAATGGTTTGTTAATTAAAAAAACCGAGATGGAAGAAATTTTTTCTGAGGGAGCAGGCATATAATATTATTCAATAATCTCTATTTATCATTATCAAAATGAAATAGGGGATTCAGAAAAAATAAGCGATAGAAATTATACAATAAAAAAAGAAAACAATAAATAGTATATTATTAGATAAGAGAATTATTCTAAAATTATTCAAATTATTATTTATTATATAAAAAATTTATAAATCAACAATAAAGTGATAAATGTGAAACCTCCATGTGAAATGGTAGTATGGTATGTTATTCCCACCATCAGATCTGAACTAGCTAAAGAACTCCTTAAGTTAGGAATGAAACAGAAAGAAATTTCTGATTTACTTGATATTACTCAACCTGCTGTGTCTCAATATATCAGTGATAAAAGAGGACATGGTATCAAATTTAATGATCAAATTCAAAAAATGATTAAAGAATTTGCTCTTGATTTAAAGGAAGGCAGGGCCAGTCAAATAGACATAATACCTCGTACTTGTCAAATCTGTAAATTAATTAAGGCTGAGGATATTATGTGCCAACTTCATAAAGAAAAAGATAATATCCCTTCCAACTGCAGTGCCTGCTTAGGATCAAATGTTTCGGATTGCGATTAATTATAAATTAATTTACATTAATTTGTTAGCTTTGATGTTCCTGAAAAAAATGATACCTGTCATTTACTATTAATTTAAAAAGTAATTTTTTTGATTATTGAAATATCAATAATAAACTAATTCTTAAGACGATTTTTACTTTTTCAGGCGTAATTATCGACGTTATCCACATTATTTTTTTAAAGTTAAATTTTTTTTCTTATTAATAGCCCATTTAATGGCCTTAAATCGGTTTAGTTGTGCTATATTATATATTTTCGATAAATGAGGATGGTTAAATTATTTAGAAGTTGAATCATGGTTAGTCCTATGTTTCACTTCAGATCAATCGTTATTTTAAAAAAGTTTTTATTAAAACTCCAGTAATAATTATATTATATATAAAAACCTAATTCATGATAAATCAAAAACTGTTTTTAATAAATATTTAAACTAAAGGAATTATTATGTGTGCTATTGCTGGAATTTTTGGAGAAGATATATCTAAAGATTTAAAAGACATTTTAATCTCTCTAAAACACAGGGGACCCGATGGTTCTGGGTTATTTATAGATGGGGAAGTTTTGCATGGTGAAATAAAACAAATGGATTTTCCTGAAGGATCAGTTGGTTTGGGACACAACTTATTATCTATAGTGGGATGCCAATCATCTCAACCAATTATTGAGGATAATCAAGTATTGGTCTGTAATGGCGAAATTTACAATTTCCGAGAGATAAAAGAAGAACTTAATGAAGAATTCACCACAGATTCTGATTGTGAAGTAATTTTAAAGTTAAATAACAGTTTTGAAGGGGAAAATTTATTATCATCTATACGGAAGACTATGCAGAAATTAGATGGGGATTACGCATTTGCATTATGGGATGGTCAAAATTTAGTATTAGGTCGAGATCCAGTAGGTGTAAAGCCATTATACTATGGTGAAATAAAAGGAAAAATAAAAGCTTTTGCTTCAGAGAAAAAAGCACTCTGGAAAATCGGTATAATGGAAGTACATACCCTGCCTCCAGGTCACATTAGATTAAATGATCAACTTATAAGTGTAGAAGAACTCCCCTTAAATGGATCCCCACCATATCAAAAAGACCCGGAAAGTAAAACATTTAACCTTCAGCAGATTGATGCAGAATTATTAAAAAGGGACCTTAAACATGCTTTAATTAGATCTGTTGAAAAAAGAATAACTGGCTTAGAAAATGTGGGCTTGATTTTCTCTGGAGGAGTTGATAGTACCATACTGGCTTGCATCCTAAAGAATCTACCAGTTAAGACAACACTTTATACCGTGGGAAGTGAAAATTCGCAGGATTTGGGCTACGCCTTAAAAGCTGCTGAAATTTTAAATTTGGACATTAGAACCCAAATAGTCACTGAAGACGTAGTAAAATATAATCTCGAACCAGTTTTATCAGCTATAGAAGAATTCAATGTAATGAAAATTGGGGTGGGTATGCCCACATACCTGGCAGCTAAAATGGCAAAAGAAGATCATCAAAAAGTAGTATTGACTGGACAAGGCGCTGACGAGCTATTTGCAGGATATAATCGCTATTTAATGGATTATTCACAAAAAGGTGAAGATACTCAGGACGTTCTTAAAAAAGATATTGCCAATATTTATCATGTTAATCTGCAGAGGGATGATGCAGTAACCATGGCCCATGGTGTGGAATTAAGGGTTCCATTTTTAGATAGGGAAGTTATAAAAGCAGCATTTAATATACCTTTTAAGTATAAGATATTAGATGAAAATGATAAAATCCGTAAACATATGCTGCGTCAAGTAGCTGTTGATCTTGGGGTACCCGAGTTCATTGCACAGAGACCCAAAAAAGCAGCCCAATATGGATCGGGAATTAATAAAATCCTTATAAAAAAAGTTCTTAAAGATTTCAATCAGGAGTCTTATATGAAAAAACTGAGAGGTTTTTAATTAGATTAAATCTAATATATCTGATGATAAATTAATATCAATAATATATTTCACATTAAAATCAAATTTTATAGAAAATATATGATGATTGATTTAAATGCATATATTCAATTTTATGGATGGATGAAATGAAAATCGAAAAAGAAGCAGAAAAAATCCTTCAGGAATTTTCTAAAACTCTGGAAGATATTCCTGATTTAGAAGAAACTCACTATATTGTGGATAATTTGAACCGTTCTCGTGAGGATAATGCTGAAGATAAAGATCCGGAAAAAATAATTAGAAATGCCAAAATCGATGAAGATGGCAATTTAATTGTTGAAAAAAGTAAATGGACTAAATAATTCATTTGTTTGGTTGTCTTTTAATATTTAAAAGATATTATTTTTTTATATTATTTGCTGATTCCTGATATACAAAAATCATTAAATAAATTAATTTAAAGAGGAGATACAATGCGCATGAACATGGTACTTGAACTTCAAGATGTTCCAGGGCAACTAGTTGCTGTTTTAGACCCAATTGGTGCTTTAGGAGCAAATATAGTTACTGTAATTCATCAGAGAGATATAAAAACAGAAAGGGGATTAGTACCTGTTCAAATAACTATTGAAGGTGATGAAAAAACACTGGATATTGTCCTGCAGAAAATGGCTGAACTTAACATTAATGTAATGGAAGTTGATGGTGTTGTCCTTAAAGAAAAAATAACAACAATTTTAATTGGTAATATTGTAGATAGGGATGTTAAGGATACCATGGATCAGATTAACCATTTAAATGGAGTGAGGGTTGTAGATCTTGCTTTGAAGATGTCCGAAGAACCTCTCGATTCATCAGCAAAAATAATTATGGAAGCTGATTATGGCCAAAAAGATAAGGTAATGGAAAAAATCCATAACATTAGCCTTGAAAAAGATTTCTTAGTTATCAGTGAGGTATAAAATATTCTAATTAGTTGAAGGTACTTAAATATAAATTGGAATATTTATTGGGGAGGAGTTTTAATGCGTATCTGTTTAATGGGTTTTGGTGCTGTAGGTCGTGGTGTGGCCCATGTAATTTCTCAAAAAAATGATTATCTTAAAAAAAATTATGGTCTGGAATTAAAATTAGTAGCAGTCACTGATTCGTCGGGTGCTGTTATTAATGAACAAGGAATTAATACAGATTTACTTCTGAAAACAAAATCAGAAACTGGAAAAGTAAGTGATTATCCAGAATATGGTGTTCCCCATTGTGACGGTATGGAAGTTCTGGATAAATTGGACTATGACTGCTTGATAGAAGTCACACCAACTAATATTGAAGACGGAGAACCTGGAAAATCTTTAATCATTAAAGCCATGAAAAATAATAAAGATGTGGTAACTTCTAACAAAGGACATTTAGCCCTATTTTTTAGTGAAATGATGGATCTTGCAGGAGAAAAGGGAGTAGAATTAAAGTATGAGGCTTCAGTGGGCGGGGCTATGCCAATAATAAACTTTGCCCATGATACACTTTCGGGATGCAAAATTAATTCCATCTTAGGAATATTAAATGGGACCACTAATTTTATCCTTTCTAGAATGACCCGGGAAGGTTCATCATATGAACAGACCCTGCAAGAAGCCCAACAACTGGGTATTGCAGAAACTGATCCCACCCAGGATGTGGAAGGTATAGACGCAGCATGTAAATCTGTAATTTTGGCTAATTCTATCATGGGCTTAAACTACACCTTAAATGATGTGGAAGTTGAAGGAATTTCTCGCATAACTGCTGAAGCCATAGAAATTGCAAAAAGAGATGGATATCTAATTAAACTCATGGCGGAAATATCTGAAGATTCATTAACTGTTTCTCCACGTTTAGTTCGAGAAGATTCTCCATATGCAGTAGAAGGTACCTTAAATATGGCTACATTAAAAACTGATCTGGCTGATGAGGTAACAGTTGTAGGTAGGGGTGCTGGGTCAATCGAAACAGCTTCCGCTATTTTGAGCGATATAATTAATATTTGGAGAAATAAGAAGGTATAACTCTAAGATATTCATTTTCTTATTTTTCATCTATTTTATTTATTAATACAAATTTAATTTAGAAATTTTACTTGGAAGATTTTTATGAAATACGTAGTTTTAATTGGAGATGGAATGGCAGATTATCCTTTGGAAGAATTAAATAATAAAACTCCATTACAGGCAGCAAATAAACCTAATATGGATGAAGTTGCAAGAGGAGGTGTTAATGGTCTGCTTGAGACTGTACCTCATGGTATGGAACCTGGTTCAGATGTGGCAAATCTGGCTATTATGGGATATGATCCTGAGAAATATTATACTGGCCGTGGACCTTTAGAAGCATCTAGCATGGGCGTTTCTTTAGATAAAAATGATGTGGCTTTTCGCTGCAATTTCATTACTAATGAAGAAGGAATTCTAGCTGATTTTAATGCAGGACACATCAGTACTCAAGAGTCCACTGAGCTTATACATGAATTAAATAATAGCTTCGGCGATTACGGAACTTTTTATCCAGGGGTAAGTTACCGAAACCTTTTTGTCTATTCTAAAAAAGAATCATCAAATCTAAAAACTACTCCACCTCACGATATAGTGGGAGAACCTATACTAGATCACTTATCTATGCCTACAGATGATGAGAACGCAGTCATAATTAATAAGATCATGAAAGAAAGCCAAAAAATACTATTAAATCATGAGATAAATCATAAAAGGATTAAAAATGGTAAAAAAGCTGCTAATATGATATGGTTGTGGGGGCAGGGTAAAAAACCTCAAATGGATTCATTTTTGAAAAATTATGGTCTTCAAGGCGCAACAATAACGGGGGTGGATTTAATAAAAGGGATTGGTGTTAATTTGGGTTTGGATAATATTAACGTTCCTGGTGCAACGGGTTACTTTGATACAGATTATAAAGCTAAAGGAAAATATGCTTTAGAAGCTTTAGAGAACCATGATATTGTATTTGTACATGTGGAATCTCCTGATGAGGCAGGACATGCTGGAGATATAAAAGAAAAAATAAAGGGTATAGAAGAAATCGACTCAAAAATATTAGGCCCATTACTTGACCATTTACCATCATTTGATCAATACAAATTGACATTACTGCCAGATCATGCTACCCCTATTGCAGTGAAAACTCATACTATGGATCCTGTTCCTTATGCAGTTTATTCACCCGGACTGGATGCTGATGAAGTGCAAAAATATGATGAATTTGATGCAAAAAATGGAATATTAGGAATGGGAAAAGCCCATAATTTAATAAATAAGTTAATCAATGGGTTTTAATTAAATTCATTTTTTTATTTTATTTGTGGATTTTTAGGAACTTATTGTAAAAATAGTTGGGTTTTTTAGTCTAACTTTGAGTGGGGAATAATATATAATTGGAATAAAAAAATATATTTACTCTGAGGTCATATTTAAAAAAGTTGATAATATTTAAAAAATGTTAAACATTATTTAATAATCCTTGATGATAAATATTTTTTACAGTGAAAAATCGTATATTGTCATCATTTTTCTTTAATTAATGAACATAATGTCATTTTCATTTAATTTTATTAATGATATATAATTGTATTTAAGGAGTTGATTTATCTGGCTAAATATATTGTAGTAACTGGCGGGGTTGTAAGTTCAATTGGAAAAGGAATAACCGCGGCTTCAATTGGGCGTATTTTGAGATCATATGGGCTTGATGTAACTGCTATTAAAATAGATCCTTACTTAAATTGGGATTCTGGTACTTTAAATCCTTATCAGCATGGCGAAGTTTTTGTAACCTATGATGGTATGGAAACTGATCTGGATTTAGGTCATTACGAACGCTTTTTAGATGTTAACCTTTCAGGTGAATCCAATATAACCACTGGGAAAGTTTACATGTCTGTTATTACTAAAGAAAGAAAGGGATCATATTTAGGTTCCTGTGTTCAGATAATTCCTCACATAACCGATGAGATTAAACAAATGGTTCGAAAAATGGCGGATAAAACTCAGGCTGATGTAGTATTGGTTGAAGTTGGAGGAACAGTCGGGGACATTGAAAGCCAACCATTTTTAGAAGCTTTAAGACAGCTTCGTAATGAAGAAGGCCATGACAATGTAATGTTTGTCCATGTTACATACGTTCCTCATTTAAAAGCTGCAGGGGAATTCAAAACTAAACCAACACAACACAGCACCAAGGAACTGCGCAGTACGGGTATCATTCCAGATATGATTATATGCCGTTCTGAAGAACCCATTGACACTCCTTTAAAAAAGAAAATAGCTCATTTTTGTGACGTAGAACCTAATGCTGTTGTAAATGCGCCAGATGCTTCATCCATATATGAAGTGCCATTGGTTCTGGATAGAGAAAACGTTGGGAAATATATAATCAATAGGATTAAATTAGGCATAGATGAAAACTCTCATGACCTATCTGACTGGGAGAATATCGTAGAATCACTTAAAAAAGAAGAACCCAAAGTACGTGTGGGTATTGTTGGTAAATATGTAGAACTTGAAGACTCATATATGAGTATCAGGGAATCACTAAAACATGCCGCGGCACATGTAGGGGCCAAAGTAGAAATTGAATGGATTAGTGCTGAAGATTCTATAAATACGGAAAAACTTAAAGATTTAGATTCACTACTGATTCCTGGAGGATTTGGTGAAAGGGGAATCTCTGGAAAGCTAGATGCCGTAAGATACTCCATTGAAAATCAGGTGCCTTTATTTGGAATTTGTTTAGGAATGCAGTGTATGGTTATTGAATATGCAAGACTCCATGGACTGGAAGAAGCACACAGCACTGAATTTGACGTGGATACACCTTACCCTGTAATTGATATGATGGAAGAGCAGAAAAAAATCAAAGACATGGGCGGAACCATGAGATTAGGTTCTTATGATTGCAAACTTCAAAAAGGTACCCTTGCCCATACCGCGTACCAAGAGGATATGGTTGAGGAGCGCCACCGACATAGATTTGAATTAAATAATGAATACCGTGAAGAACTTGAAAATAAGGGTCTTAAAATATCTGGAACTTCACCAGATGACTTTTTAGTAGAAATTATTGAATTAAAAGATCATCCTTGGTTTTTAGGTTGCCAATTCCATCCAGAATTTAAATCCCGACCTAACCGAGCACATCCCATTTTTGTCTCATTTATGCAGGCAACTGTAGATCATAAAAAATAAAATCATGAATTCTCAGATGAATTCACGATTTTTAATAATTTTTTTTCAAGATCCTTTCCACAAATGAACGTCTCCTTTTTTATAAAGTAATTTGAATTCACTATTAATATCTTGTTCTAATACTAACTTAACAAAAACCGAATTTTCAAATTTTTTATCTAGAACAATACTTCTATCATTATTTAAGAGTATATAAATATTAAAATCACTATCCGGTTCAATTATTTTCTCTTTTTCATCTTCCTGGATAATTACAAGCTTTGCTGGTTTTTTATCTTGCCATGTTGCATTTTCTCTGGAAAGATTAACCAATAAATCATTATCATAAACTAGTAGATTACTATCTTTTCTAATCAAATATCCAGGGGAATATATGGTTTTAATACCTTTGGCTTTTTTAAAATCCCAATTACTGTAATAGAATATCCAGTAACCTTTTTCTATCAGTGAATCATAGGTTACAAAAATGTATGGATTTTCCTGTGATGGATGAGTGTAATCCAATAATTTATGCGCAGTTTGAGAAGGGATAAGATATTTCTTGGTAAGTAATGAATAAGCTTGATCTTTATCAAGACCTAAAATATCTTCTAATATTTTAACACTTTCTGCGGGATTTTGAGTATATTCTTCAAGGGTAAGATAGGCATTGTCTCCACTGGTTGCTAACATTCTTAGTATTCCTTTAGACAGAGTAATATTAGATGTTGAAAAAACTTTGTCCTGCCAGTATTCACGATATACATTCGGTGTTTTAATATTAATTGAAGAACCTTGATATTGCCAGCTTCTAACGGGTAATGTTTCAATGTAACCTAAACGACCGTCAAAATCTACTGGTCTATCCGATACAGTAGCAAAAAAATGTCCATGAACCCAATTGGATATAATTACTGTATTATTTGTAGTATTTTCTTTAATCCATACTGCTGAATCCCATAGGTTATCGTTGGCCCGAGGTGTAAGATTTTTATAGTTTTCCTGGACTATTAAAACAGAGGGGACCACCAATAAACCAATTAAAAGGATTATGAAGATCAAATTACTGTAATTTAGGCGCCTCTCTTTAGTTTTATAAAGTACTTTATCCAGATAATCACCGAGCATGTAAATAAAAATACCTGCACCAATACTCAATGGTGCAATTAACATTATTTCGAATCGAATGCCTTTAAATAGTGATAATATTGAAGCTATTGTCCATATTATTAGTAAAATCATTAAAAATTTCAATTCAGGAGCTTTTTTAGAACTTTCTTTAAAATAATTATAAACAAGAATGACTATCCCCATAACCCCGGCCACTATTAAGCCCGGCCCCAACCCCCATAGAACATTTAAAAGTTCCGGAGGTTGGAGTTCACTTATAAAGTTATAAGGATCTGGCCAGGGGTACCAAATATAATTTGAGGTCAATTTCAGGGTTTCTATGGGGCCAGAAGCAATTTTTATTAAATTTTCTACTCCATTTACTAAAACAATGATGATTAAGGATAATAATAAAAATATAAATGGGATGTGGGATTTATTTTTTATACTAAAAGAAACCTGTTTTTTAAGATTTTGACTTATATAAAAAATTAATGCTGCGATTAATATCATGAAGTAGAGAAACTGCCATCCATTCCAGGCTAAAGCAAAAAATAGCATAAAAATCGAGGATAACCCGGTAAAAATAACTTGCTTTTCTTTTTCATTTGCTCGAATAGCTTCAAATAAAAACCACACAATAATAATAGGAAATAAGAGATTGAACATGTCTGTGTCGAAAAACCCGGGCACGGTTCTCATGAAATAGAAAGGAGCACAAACCATTAATAATCCTGCTGCCAATCCACCTAAAAATCCATTTGTGTCGTTTTTCATTCGGTATATAAAAAATAAAACAAAAATTCCGGCAAGAGGTGCAATAAATGCTGGAATGAAAAAGCACACGTTAATTAATTCTGTTTGATGAAAAATGCTGATTAATTTATAGATAAAAACTGTAAGATAAGCAATAAGTGGAGGGTAATCCAGAGGAACTCCTGGAGGATAATAGGAATGCAAATCCCATTCTATATTTTGGTAAACTGCATCTCCCAACGCTCCGTTTTTCAACAAATTATTTGATAAACGGTAGTTGTAATAAGAATCCATATCATACATGTACTGTTGTCCATGTGTGTCTTTATAAAATTCTTTTTTATCTAATGAAACTCCTTCCAGACCAATTGAATCCATTCTAATAAAAATCCCTATGGATAATATGAATACCACAGATACAAAAATGAATAAGAACTGATTGCTGGAAAAATTCATGAGATTTACCTGTTACTGATTTATTATTTGCTGAATAAACATTCACTTGGTTATTGTAATGACTACTATTTAATTAGATTAAAGTAAAGAGTTGGTACAGTTTTCCTTTTTTTAGTATTTTTAATTTGAAATATATTTAAATAATAACCATTAAATACCTTATTTTAAATAGAATTAATTGATAATAATTATTTAATCGGTAATTTAATTATTGTAATGATATTATTAAAGTGATAGTCATGATTTCATATATTGCTCTAAGCTGTACTTTTATAGCCATAATTGCATGTTTTTATGCATCTTACAGTGATTTAAAAAAGGGAATAATCCCAAACAAACTTACATTTCCTTTAATTGGCATAGGAATCCTTCTTAATGGAATTAATGCTTTTATACTTGGAAATATAATGATTTTAGTTTATACGTTGTTATTTACTGGAACTATTTTTGTTTTAGGATATGCATTCTGGAAACTTGGTGCCTGGGCCGGTGGAGATGTAAAATTATTCACAGCACTAGCTGCTATTTTACCATTTCAACCATTAATAGTTAATTACACCTTTTTAAACACATCATTTCCAATTTTAGCTTACTATCCGTTCCCTTTTACATTAATAATTAACAGTATTCTTTCTACTTTCCCATTTCTATTATTATTTGTATTTTACATTGCATATAATGAAAAGAGGCATTTAATAAGTGAACTCACATCTCCTGTAAAAGATTACAAAAAAAATATGGTCTTAGCATTGGTTGTCACTTCTTCAGTAACCATAACTGTTTTAATAACGCCATTTCTACCATTCCAGATTTTGATTTTATCATTAATATTGATTTATCTATTGACTATGACAATTTCCAGGTTGCCCAATCGGGTAAAGGCCGTGCTGGTTTCAATCGTCACGGTTTATGCTATTTATAAAAGCTTTGAATTGGCAATCACGGGGATAGTAGTAGTCTTTATTTCCATAACTATTATTGGAATAATAAGGAAATTATTAACCTCTGTGAATAGACAGGCTCTGCAGGATGATTTGGAAGTAGATAAGCTGCGAGACGGAATGATAATGGCCCATTGTTTATATGAAAAGGATGACAAAGTTTTCTTTGATGATAGTAGTATGTTTTCTGGTTTTAAAAAAGCAGCAAAAACAGGTGATATAAGCACCTTAACGGCACCTAAAGGTAAATTATTGATTGGTAATTTAGCGGCTGGATTAACTGATGAAAATATAGATCTACTAAAAGATATGGTTAGTCAGAAAAAATTAGAAAATAAATTCCGGGTAAAAAGAGGTGTACCTTTTGCACCATCAATATTCATAGGCCTATTAATTTCATTATTCATTGGAGATTTGGCCTTAATTTTCTTCCAACTGGTGCAGTTACTGGTGTAACTGAGACAAAGAATAAAAAAATCAATCCAAAATTTAATCATAAAATGTTTATAAAAGTTTATTAAAAACTTAATTGTTATATATGATAGGGAGACATAGTTAGTATGATGAAAGGGTTAGATTCAAGAGGGCAAGTTTCTGTTGAATATTTGTTACTTGTACTGGTTATAATATTGATGTTCACTGCTATTACTATACCTCTGGTTAGTAACTCGCTTCAAGCCAGTAACGATGTTTCAACAGCATCAGATGCAAAAAATGCGGTTGAAAATATTGCAAAAGCAGTAGACATGGTATATGCTAATGGTCCTGGAGCAAAAAGGACAATATCTGTTTATTTCCCTCAGACAACTACTCTTCGAGCTTCCAATTATACTATTGGACTCAATACTACGCTATCTAATGGCACTAAATTTGTAAATGCTACCACACAATATATTGTAAATAAAAATGTTTCCATTACTGAAGGATGGCGCACGGTGATTGTTTACTGGCCAGTTGGATCTTCTATTACTTATAATGTAACATAACTATTTTTTCGAGGTATTCTATGAGTTTTTTTTCCAGATTTGGTGATATAATAATATCAATTTTTTCATTTACAGGAACCATAGTTATTGAAATTATAAAACTTCCCAGCCGAATTAAGAATTTGGATCTAAAGAGGACCGGCCCTGAAAAAGTAAAGGAAACTGTTAATCAAATTAAAAATGAAGAAATTGTTGATAAAATTTCTAATATGACTAAAAGAGATGAAAAATACTCACCTTCTGAAGAATTAAAGAATGAACTTAAAAATGAAGAAATGGTTAAAGTTCCAAAATCTTTAGAGGAGTCAGACGGCACTATAATGATTAAAGGTTTGAAGTTTTCTTCAAAAGAAAAGGAAAATACTATTCTACGCTTGCAGATTATGGCAGGATCATTTTTAATAGTTTCTGTACTTTTTGTTTTTAACTTTATTTCATTCATTATTTTTGCAATTGTCGGATTAGCTTTGGTCGCCTTAACGGTTTATACTCTTTACAATAAAATCAAATTAATGTACCCGGATGACTTTAATGCGTATAGGGATTTCTTTTTGATGTATATAGCAGTGGGTTTTATTTTGGTAATTGTAGCAGGAAACTCTGCCATAACCATGGCTTTTCCATTCCAGTTTTTCCCTTCATTTTCAGTACTCATATTCGCACTTTTAGCTGTTTTAGCAGTATTTCTCATATTCCGAATTAGATATCACCGGGATTTTACCTATGGTGAAATAATTGAAGTCGGAAGCAATACTTCACATGTAAAGGTTGAATATGATATCCAATCTAATGTAAAACCAGACCTATATTTAGTGGAAAACAATGGAATTGATCTAAAAGAAGGAGAACAGGTTAAATTAGAAGTTAGAGGAAGTACATTTAATATGAATGGAAACAAACCAGTTAAAATCATTGAAAAAGTTCATGATTTCTAATTTTAATTTTTTTTAATATCTTCTGTTTTTTTAAAATTAACTAATTATTATTTTATATAAATGAATAGCTAGTTAAGGTTTATTTTTTCAAGATTAAAGATTAATAAACTCTCCATAAATAAAAAAAGAATTTAGGGATTTATCCAATTATAAAATTGTAAACAAAATTGTTCCCTTTAACTGAACTATTGTTTATTTGAGTAAATCCTTGTTCTACAACTGTATTAACTGTTTTATTCATAATAACTGCTTTGTAATTCTCGGGTATAGTTCCAGAAAATAGAATTCGTACTGTTTTATCAGTATCACCGGTAACTTGTAAACTGGTTACCCTTATGGGCTGTACACTAATATCTACAATATCAATATTAGCAATTGCAGCAGAAGCTCCTTCTCTTGCCGCAGCCATAACGGAATTCTGTTCAACCTGTGGACCAATATATGAGACTACTAATAAGACAATTACAATTATGAAACCAACTATTAAAATAAATTCAGCAGTAAGCTGTCCCCTTTTGTCCATAATATCTACGCCTTTTTATCAATGAATATATTAAAAAATATTGTTTCAATTTTATTAAACTATTTTATATATATTAATAAGAAAGAAAAGTTATATAAATGTTATTAAATAGACTATATGTTGTATAAAATTATTAATATTTACATGGGGGCATGTATCTGAGGCAACTAAAAGATGATTCACGGGGTTTCGCGTTTTCTTTAGATTTACTCTTAGCACTAATACCGATTACTATAATACTGGGGATGGCAGCAGCTAATATGGATAGTATGTACTATCTAACTCAAGAAACAACATTTCAAACTTCATTGGATCGAGTTGGAGCAGATACAGTTAAATCATTGCTGGAAACATCAGGTCAACCTTACGACTGGCAAACATTAGGTAATCCTTATTCACCTGGTTTAGCTACTTACGATTCACGAGCTAAAGCTCCAATACCGAATTATATTGATCCTGCTAAATTAGGGGCGTTGAATACGACGCTTATGCAGGAAATGGTGGGAAGCCCATATGGATATTACATCAATATTACAACTGTAAATAATAATTCTCAATACTATTCTTTAGGGACGTATAATGGGTCTGCTTCTAATATTGTAAGAATTGAGCGATTGGTACGTCTTTCGAAATTTACTATTGTTTCTCAAGGTGTGGGGATAAGATATAATAAACAGCCCAGGGATTACTCTAATCCACCAAACCCCTTCCAGACTAATATTGCGTATAATAATGCTTATGATTATTATGTTTTAGTTTATAATAAGGATATTACTTCCGCTTCTGTTGAAATCAACAATATAGCGGTTGTCCGACAGAATGATTTCCAGGGCGGTACTACATTCATTAGAAAAAAAATCGATCCTGCTGTTTATGGTTCCACTATCTTAAAGAATGCAACTCAGTTACAGGATAACAGTGTGGTGCTTAAACAGGTGGCCAGTAAACCTGGAAGTAATTTGGATGTTTACATTATTAGAGTACCGAAAGGTACGCCTGAAAATCTAATTGATTTAGAAGGTACCAAACCTATTGCAGGCAGGTTTGTTTTCTATATATGGATACGGTGATTTTATGGATGATAGAGGTTTAATCTTCACAACCGATGCTACTTTAGCTCTTGTAATTTTTATTGTGTTTGCTTCAGCAATGGTAACTTATTATGCTATGCCTAATTATGCGGGTCAAGATCAGCAGTCTTTAGAAAGGATTGCGGGGGATGCTTTAAGGATTATGGAGTATGATGGTACTATTTATACTGCTGCAAGTTTATATCAATCTGGAAATGAAACTGGTGCAAATGATATTTTAACTGAAAGATTAGATCAGTTAATTCCTAACAACACTGCCTATAAAATGACAGTAGATGATTTTGCTTCTGCTGAAAATGATAGAGGCGTGCTTGTATCTAAAAATATTGCCACACGTGTACAGGTTTTATCTGCTCCTCAAGAAGGTTGGATGGGGCGTGCATGGTACAAATTGGAAAAAGCTGAATTTGAAGATCAACAAAACAATGTTACTACCACGGTATGGAACTTTCACAACTGGTTGACTAATTTTAATCCATGGAGTGGTAGTGGTGGTTTATACTCATATCCATTTTGGGGAAGAGGTTCTACTGCTCAAAACATTGCATTTTCTATACCCAGTGATGCTGTTATCAGCAACGCATTTTTCTTAATAGGTTCCAGTTCTGCAAATAATGGAGCATCTTATGGTGCTGATACTTATATAAATGGTAATCGTATTCGAGGTAACCCAAACCAGTTTATATTTTTAAATTCTCGGCCTGGAACCACTACTCGGATGTATAACTTCCAGGGCAATATTTCTGCCTCGAACTTGAGTGCAGGTGTGAACAATTTTTACGTGAACTTTATTAACACAACTTATGCCAAAAGAAATGATTATAATATGGCCTGGTTTGCAATTATTGCCAATTATACTACTAACTTTAAAGTTCCAAAAGGTGTAATCAATGAAAAATATAGTTTCCCTGATGCTGCAGGATTAGCAGTGCCTACTGCTCAAGAATTGGGTGGAGGCTCAGCATTTGGCCGTATCTATGATTTAGATACTGGAACTGTTACATCACTTAATACTCGCCGGGTAATGAGTTGGGCGACATTTAGAGATTCAAACAGAAATCTACTGGATAATTATGACGATGGCATACCTTTCGTTATAGATGATTTAGTAACCAATGAAGATGGGTGTGCAGTTAGTGTTATTCGAGAATTTGATTTACCTAATGAAACCATTTCCATACTTGATGGTGCTGTTTATGTTAATGCATATGGTGGTGTAGACAATGCAATGGTCGAAGTATGGAATGGTAATCAATGGGAAGCAGTGTTCTGCTCATTTGATTTCAAATCCACCCCTACATCATCAATCACTGATTACACTGCTGGTGATGGTTATGGTAATCTTCCAGGCATTATATATATAGGAGATAAGTTACGGGCGGGTCACAACAAGGTTAGGATTACTATATGGGACAGAGTACCCAGCACTGATTACGATTTAGTGGGATTGGCTGATTGTTATGTAACGGCTTCATATACTAAATTACCTATAAAATGGAATAACTTCCCATTCTACAGTTATCAAGCATCAAGTAACAGTTACACTCAAACAAGATCTTTCACCACGGAATCTGGTGCAAAAGAAGTATACTTATTTGCAGGTGCAGGTACAGATACTAAAAATTATCGGGTCCAAATAAATAAAGGTGGTACTTGGTATAATTTATATGATAGTGCTATTGTCCCCTATGCATTGAATTTAGCTTCATTAGATGCTGCTGGAACTAAAGCTTTCACCACCGGAAATGCAGGTAATTATACAATTACTCCTGGAACATATACAGTAAGGGTTACTGTAACTGGGCCTTCTAATTACTGGGAATCAGGAGATACTGCAGGTAATGCAGAAATTTACTCTGGAAATAGAGTAGCTGTATTATATCCTGAATTTTTATCAAATATATGGACGGCGTCTTATGCTCCAGAAGCTGAAACTGCGCGCTTAAGAGCAATTGCAAAACTCAATCAAACTTTACAGGAAGCAGGGTATGATGTGGATCCATCATTATTTAGAAGCGAAGCATTGTTTACTGGGGATTTACCAAACAATATTCCAGTTAGATTGGATTTATGGAGAGGCTGAGGGATTTTTATGGATGAAAAAGGATATGCTTTTAGCCCATTAACATTTCTGATATTGATACCTGTTTTAATAGTAGCTATAAATTATGGCTCAATTGTTAATGAGGCTAATATGGTAGCAACTATTGCAACAGGTGGAGACGTTACTTATTCCACAGCAAATAATATATTTAATGCTATTGAAAAAGCAGCAGGTGATGCAGGTAGAAACTCTGCATATAATGCAACAAGGAATGTCATAGATAATCAGACATTTTTGAGTAACAGTAGGGATCATGTTAAACAGAGGGTATTAGAGTCTATTAATCAGCATGTTATTGAGAATTGTAAACAATTAGAGAATGAAACTGGACGTCAAATATCTATTAACAATATTGCTATTAATAATTATACAAATGCTACTTTCTTCTCAAATGATGTGAATATTACTCAAACAGACCCATTTGGGTTTTATGTTACAATAAAGGGAGGAATACCTGTGAGTGTTTATGAATCTAAAAATCGTCAGTATATTCAAACTTTCACTCCAGAAATATCAACATATGTGTCTATTGAAGGAATGGAAGATCCATATGTATGGTTAAATTCCAAAGAAAGATCAAGTAATGTATTCTATAATTACCCTTATGCTTCTACTAACAGTACAGGTATTGATTATCAATTTGACGAAATTGTGGATAAAGACTTAATCCGGTTAAATTATTTATGGGAGTGCATGTATGGTACCGATAACCCCAGTAAAATTTATCCTAGATCTTACTATGTACCAAATAAATACGGTTTATCTTTCTTCGATCGCCTGGAAAACAAAACCAATAGTTCTTCTACCAGCCCCGCTAATACCCGGATGAGTAGTTTTGTTTTAGGAAATGTTTTATCAGAAGATCATGGTAGGGCAGATATATCTTTTGTCGATTATGAATACTTTAATTCAGTTAGAGGTTATCCCATTAGTATTAGGGTTCAGGGAAATATTTATCAACCAATTGCCGATCCAACAGGCACAACATTTTATATCTCAACGGCTTCAAGGAATAATTTCGATTTGCAGAGTCAGTATACTTAAAGATGTGAAAATATGGATAGTAAAGGAATAGCAAGTGTGGATCTATTATTAGCAACTTTAGTAGCTTTCGTGATTTTCGGGAGTTTCATAAGTCTAATCAGCACAGAAACTAGTAATGTTGAAACATCAGAACTTGCCAGAACACGCATTGTAGGTGAAAAAATCGCTTCGGCTATAAATACTGCTTATATGGGGGGTAATGGCTATAAAGTAAATATAACCATTCCTGGTGACTTTAATTACTCAGCAATTGTTCGAAGTAATGGTACACTTGCTATGGGATATAAAGGGCAAAGTTTTGATATACTATTAATTCCACGTACTAATATAAGTTATACAAACATGACACCTGGAAAAGGTTACACAATACGAAACACTAATGGATATATTTATTTTGCAGTTTATAATCCATAAATCTATATTTATTAGTTTATTATTTCAAATACTATCTCGGAGGATCTACTTTGGACATCAAGGACTTAACATGGGAACAAAAAGCACTCATTGGCATAGGAGCTCTAACGGTTATAATACTATTAATTGCTTTTAATCCTTTCAAATCAACTGATTCTTCTGTTGAAAATAGGATAGATAACAGCCCTTTATCTTTTCAATCAACACCTCAAGCATCACCATTTAATAACAATACGAATAATACTGGTACAGAGAATACAACCAATAATACTAATCTAAATATTACTTCAGATAAGGCCAAAGAAATAGCAAGAGAAGAAGGTTATACGATTGGACAGCCAACTAAAGGATCAATTGTTATCAACAATGAAACAATTTCTGTCTGGATTGTTCCATTATCTAAGGACTTTAAAGTTGCAAAAGAGGTCTATGTTGATATAGCAACAGGTAGTATTGTGGCCACCAGAGAAACATCAGAAAATCAAGCAAGTTCAAATAGTACTCAATTATAATTAATAGTGATAACATGGACACCTTAGTAGCAATAATAATGATTATTTTATTTGTGGTTTTACTGGTTTTTGTATTTTCCACTGCACTTTTAACACCTATCATTGGCAAGAAAAACTTATTATTCGTGATTTTCATGGGTTTCATGGTAGGAGTAGTGGGGGGAGCCTTCTTTATTTCCCCTTTATATGACGATTTGCCGGAAATGGCCAGATCATATTATCAGATATCAAGTAATGCCAATGAAACCATTGGGGTTGATGTATCTACTAATATCGACGTTAATAATTTTGTAAAGCAAGTTGAATCAATGGACGGTGTTTTAGAAGTTTACAGCAGTGGAATAATTATCCGGACAGATCCATTCTCTGATAGACGTAAGACATTAATAGAAGATAGAATTCCTATTGTTGATGCAAACATAACCTCTTATGAAGTCTATACTAATGGTACTATCGTTTTAAATACAAAAAGAGGATACAACCCCATAACTGCTATTAATACATTATCAGATTGGCTAATGCTTACTGGTGAAATAAATACCAAATACAGTAATGTGCATGTTTCTATTGTTGCTCAAGCATCTCAGGTAGATAATATTATAAAAACGATATCTAAAGAAGAAGTTGTTGTGACTGGTGTGCAGGGACCTGTTGAAGAAAAAATCGCTGATTTAAAAACATTTTTACCATCTAAAACAAGCATAATTTTGTTTTGCGGTTTAATTGGATTGTTAACGGGTCTAGCCGGTGTATTTATAGACACTATAATCACATTTATATCTGATTTAAGAAATAGGATATTTAAAAAGGAATGATTATTAAATGAAAGTAGCAGTTCTTTATTCTGGTGGAAAAGATAGTACTATGGCTGTTTACAGGGCAATTCAAGAAGGAAACCAGGTGGTTTATCTTTTCTCTATGATATCTGAAAATCCTCATTCCTACATGTACCACGTACCTAATATCCATATAAGCGAACTTTCATCCCAGGCATTGAATATTCCTTTAATTAAAGGATCTACTCAAGGAGAGGAAGAAAAAGAGTTAGATGATCTTAAATTAGCACTACAACAATTAAAAAATCTGGGTGTTGAAGCAATTTACTCTGGAGCACTATTCTCCGTATACCAAAAATCAAGAATCGATAAACTCTGCAAAGACTTAGGTCTGGAATCTGTCGCTCCTTTATGGCACAGTGACCCAGAAGAATACATGAGGGAACTTTTAGATCTGGGATTTGAATTTATATTAACTGGTGTTGCAGCTGAAGGTCTGGATGAATCATGGTTAGGTCGAAAAATTGATGAAAATGCTTTAAATGAACTTATTGAACTAAACCAAAAGCATGGAATTAATGTGGCATTTGAAGGTGGAGAAGCTGAAACATTAGTTCTGGACTGTCCAATATTCCAAAAAAAAATTAAAATCATAGAATCTGAAACTGAATGGTTCTATGATAATGGTGTTCTATCCATTAAAGAGGCTGTTTTGGAAGATAAATAATGCATATCACACTCTAAAAGCTTAAGACATTATTCCCCATATCCAGTTTGGAGAATAATTCATTCAATTTTAACTTCTTTAAATTTGGATTTTTCTAATTTAACCACTTCTATTTTTAAAATTCCATTTTTTAATCGGGCTTTAGATTTTTCAGGAATTACTTTCTCAGGAAGTGAAATTTTTCTTCTAAAATGAGCTGTTTTTTTATCAGATAAACTAATCACCCTACCTTTAAGAATATGTTCGGTTTCAATTTCAGCTTCTAAATATAGTTCTGATTCAGATAAATCAACTTTTATATCTTCTTTTTTAACCCCTGGAATTACAATTTTAATTATTAAAGAATCTGGAGTTTCATTTATCATCTTTCCCGGCAGTAAATCATGATTAAAAATAGATTCTTCAATGCCGCATCTTAATTCATTTATTTTATTCGCACTTTCATTAAATGCTTCCTTTAAATGACATTTCATTTCTGATGCATGTTGTTTATGTTTCATTTTATCACCTAATCCTTTTTTTCAGGAGTTTATTTTTGATCCAATAATTCCTCCGCTTGTTCCAATTATTAAATCCACCACCCATCCTATGATTATTCCAAATAATCCAAATTCCATTATCCTTAACCCGGGCCCTACTTCAAAAAGAATACCCATAATAATCATTGAAATAAAGGCAAGAATTCCTGCAGCTAACCCTACAATTGCTCCATGAAACGCCCCATTTATAATATCTTCATTTACCTGATAACCAACAAATACGGTGGCTAATATAAATCCTAAAAAGGATCCCAATGCTCCCAGGAGATATCCTAAACTCATGCTGAGTACAAAAGCAATTATAGTTCCCCAAATTACTTCTACATAATAAAACATTTTTAGACCTTTATAAGTAAATATATACTATTTATTAAATTTAGATACGGCCAAACCTGATAATGAATATGGTGAGCACTATTGCGAAAATTGCCCCAATTAAAAAAATTATAAGTCCTACTGATGAAAAGCCTATAGTGGGCATGGGCATACCTTTATCTGTTTGTAATATCAATGAAGACCCAATAATAATTGAAGATATTAATAATGCCAGCGAAATACGATTGGTCATTGTTTCTAAACGATCTGAAAATGTGTCCAGACCTTTCAAATCAGTTTCCATTTTTAATTTACCTTCTTCAAGGCGAAAGATTAATCGGTTCATGGTTTGAGGTAGGTCTTTAAGTAAATGTTCAATTTCAAATAGATATTGGGTCTGATAATCTAAAAAACGCATTGGACTTAATTTTTTCTTTATAATCTTTTTAATAAGTGGTTGAGCTAAATATATTCCATTAAATGTAGGGTCTAATTTGCGACCTATATCCTCGGCCATGCTCAGTACTCTTCCCAATAGAATGAAATCTTTAGGAAGCTTAATCTTATGTTTAACCATTATTCCAGGCATACTGAATTCATTTATTAGACCACCAATATCATCAATTTCAGCCCCATAATATTTATCTAGAAGATTGAGAAGGTCAAAACGCAGTTCTTCCATATTAGTATCGTCATCAATTAAACGCATGTACATCATCTGGTTAATCATGCCTTTAATATCATAGTTTATAGTGAAAATAAATAATTCTGCAAGGTTGTCCATAAATTCAGAGTCTAAATGTCCAACCATTCCAAAATCAACAAAACACAGCACATTATTTTTCATCACAAAAATATTTCCTGCATGGGGGTCGGCATGGAAAAAACCATTTAAAAATATCATTTTAAAATAAGCTTCAGTACCAATCTCGGCAATTCTTCTGCGGTTAATGTCTATATCTGTTTCAATAATTTCACTAATTTTTGTGCCATGAATAAATTCCATGGTTAAAACCCTGTTGGTTGAATATTTCTTATAAATTTTAGGTGCATATATTTCAGGATCATCATCAAACATGGCTTTAAATTTTTCTAAATTCCGCGCTTCCTGTGAAAAATCCATTTCATTATCAATAACCCTCTCAAATTCGTCCACTATACTGGGTAAATTATAATATTTAATATTTTTAATTCTTTTATCCATCTGCCGTGCAAGATATCTCATTAAAGATATATCTTTCTGAATTTGTTCTTCTAGATCAGGTCTTTGAACCTTAACTGCAACTTCACTGCCATCAATAAGACGTGCCCTATGGACCTGAGCTATGGAAGCAGAGGCAATAGGTGTTTTTTTAAAACTTTTAAAAAATTCATCCATAGGCCCTTCCAGTTCTGCTTCCACCACTTTTTCAACTTCACTATATTCAAAGGGAGGTACTTCGTCTTGCAGCTTTGCCAGTTCATCTGCAATATCCTTCCCCACTAGATCTGGACGGGTGCTTAATACTTGACCTAATTTTATAAAAGTAGTTCCTAATTCTTCTAAAACGAGTCGCAATCTTTCAGGCGCAGTACTATCCAGATCTTCTTCAAAATCAGTTTCACGAGTGAATGATATTTTAAAACTTTTTTTAAAACCAGCTTGTGCCATAATATTACCAAACTGGTATTTAATAAGCACACTAATAATTTCTCTTAATCGTCCTAAATCTGGTTTTTGCTTGTTGAAAGGACCAAGCATCATACTATTAAATAACTTTTTTTGGATATATAATACTTATCATATATTTTTACAAACATAAAATAATAATGGGGATCAAATATAAACATAACCTGATTGATTATATGAATCAAATGATCTTAAATGAAAAATCACTCCAAATTCATTATTATAATATTATTTGCACTGATAATTTCTGCGTATTTTTTAGTAAACATTCCAGTTAGTGGTGAAAGTTCGCTGATATCAGGGTTCTTTATAATATTTCTAGCAATTCCCTGCTATTATGCTTTATTTGTTTGGTTGGGGTGGAAAAAATCAGTTTCTTTGATTATTATCCTCAGTATTTACGCATTTTTAATTGAAACATTTGCTATTTTAACAGGATTTCCCTATTCTAATTTTCACTATGGTGATATATTGGCTATAAACTATTTGGACTAACTCCATACACAGTTCCATTTGCTTATGTCCCTATATTCATAGGATGCTTTTATTTAGCTACTTTACAGTCAGTGAATAAGTTGAAAATCATTATTATTTCAACTTTTTTAGTTTTAATGGCAGATTTTATTTTAGATCCCGCTGCTGTTGCTTTAAAATTTTGGATTTTTGATTCTCCGGGTATTTTTTATGGTGTTCCTTTAATGAATTTGATGGGGTGGGTATTAACTGGATTTATAGCTTCTCTATTGGGTTTGTATTTAATTAATGAACATATATGGGATGAGGATAAACCAGAAATATTAGCTTCTAGTTTATTTTTGATTTTAATATTCTGGACTTCAGTCTGTATATTTTTAGGCCTACTAATTCCGTCAATAATTGGATTATCTTTTTTAATTTTTATTTTATACAAAAAACAGTTTAAAATTTTTAAATTTATATCATAGTCATTCATTCCTCAATAAAGAATATAACAATAAATTATATCTTTTTTTGATTTTGTTTATCATTAATAATAATCAAGTTTAAATCTAATAATTAATAATATATTTATTATTAATTTATCATTTGTTCGCTCTTAATTTCTGTAGATTAAAATCAGGAAATAAGGATGATATGATGAAAGCAATTGTGGTAGGATCTGGATTCGGGGGACTTTCAGCAGCGGCCCTTCTTGCAAAAGATGATTTTAAGGTCACAGTGCTGGAAAAAAATGAACAAATTGGTGGGCGTGCCAGTGTTTATGCCAAAAACGATTTTTATTTTGATATGGGACCATCATGGTATTTGATGCCAGATGTATTTGAGAAATTTTTTGCAGAATTTGATAAAAAACCTGAGGACTTTTTTCAACTAGATCGGTTAGATCCATCTTATCGAATTTTTTTCGGTGATGAGAAAGTGGTAGATGTCGCTTCTGATATTGAAAAGAATTATGAACTTTTTGAAAGTTTTGAAGAGGGTGGAGCTGAAAAATTAAAAAAATACCTGGCTGAATCCAAAGAGGTCTATGATTTTTCCATTGATGAAATGTTATATAGGGACTACACCTCTATTTTAGACTTCTTTAATGGTAAACTCCTACTGAAAGGATACAAACTTAAACTCTGGGAAAATCTGCAGCACTATGTTAATAATCAATTTGAAAGTGACGAGGCACGTAAAATTGTCCAGTATTCCATTGGATTTTTAGGTGGATCACCCCAAAACACACCTTCATTTTACCATATAATGTCACACATTGACCTTACCATGGGAGTATGGTATCCACAGGGAGGTATGAGAAAAGTAGCTCATTCAATTTATGATTTATGTAAATTATATGGGGTGGAATTTAAGTTCAATGAACCTGTGATTGATCTAGAAATTCAAGAAAACCATGTAAATCAAGTTATAACCACTAAAGATGTTTATGATGCAGATATTGTATTGTCTAATGCGGATTATGCCCACAGTGAGGTTGATCTTTTAGATAAACAACATCAGACTTATAATGAGGGCTATTGGGATAAAAAAATTTTAGCACCGTCGGCTATGGTGGCTTATCTGGGAATTGATAAAGAGATGGAACAATTTGCTCACCACAACCTCTTTTTGGATAAGGATTGGGAATCTGGTTTTGATACACTTTTCGATCCAAAAAAAGCAGCATGGCCTGAAAACCCATCTTATTATGTTAATGTGCCATCAAAAACAGATAAAACTGCAGCTCCTAATGGTTCGGAGACATTGTTTATTTTAATACCGTTGGCTCCGGGAATTGAAGATACTCCAGAGATACGTGAAAAATTTTATAACATGATAATGGATGATCTTGAATCTAAAATTGGGGAAAATATAAGAAATAATATTGTAGTAAAACATATATTTGCATTAACTGATTTTAAAGACAGATATAATGCATATAAAGGTACAGCTCTTGGCCTTTCCCATACTTTAAGACAAACTGCATTATTTAGACCTTCGCATATAAGCAAAAAAGTCGACAATCTATATTATTCTGGACATTATACTCATCCAGGTATAGGTGTCCCTATGGTTTTAATTTCATCTCAGATTGTTGCACAAGAAATAAAAGACAGGTATGGATGAGATTCAGTTTCACATTCTCAAATACTAAAAAATAGTTAAAAAAATTTTTTAAGTTGAGATAAATGAAAATAGATAAAAATATTTACACAATATTTAAAAAAGGGAGTAAAACTTATTTTTACAGCACGATATTCTTCCCTAAAGCAGTTAAAAAGGATGTTTTCACATTATATAGTTTTTTAAGAAAAGCTGATGATTATGTGGATGCTATCCCTCAAGATAAAGAAAGATTTTATGAATTCTGGGATAAATATAAGGATTCAAAATCTGGTTCTATTACAGGGGATATCATCATAGACTCATTTGTAGAACTAGAAAATCGTAAAGAGTTCCCTAATAGATGGGTTGAAGCGTTCTTAAGTTCTATGGAAATGGATATCTATAAATCGACTTATGATGATATGGATGAATTAATGACTTACCTCTTTGGCTCTTCAGAAGTAGTTGGCCTATTCATGGCAAAAATAATGAATCTTGAAGAAGAATCATTTTCTGCTGCACGGCACCTGGGAAGAGCTATGCAGTACATCAATTTTATCCGAGATATTTCTGAGGATATTGATTTAGGTAGGATTTATTTTCCTCAAAGTGACCTAGAAGAATTTCAACTAGAGAACCTAAATTATAATATAACCCGAAAAAAACCGGATAAATTCAATTCATTCATACATAAACAGCTTGAAGTTTATCACTCATGGCAGATTAAAGCGGAAAAAGGCTTCTCTTTCATACCATACCGATACTTGATTCCTATTAAAACAGCTTCTGATATGTATAAATGGACCGCCTCCCAGATTAAAAAAGATCCATTTGCAGTATACAAAACAAAAGTAAAGCCATCACCACCAAAGATTGTATTCAATGTGTTCACTAATTCATTAGGAATCCCTTTCAGGAATTAAATGAAAGAGATTGAAGGTAATCTCATGAAATCATTCTTATCTTTCATTTTCAAAATATCTCGTTTTCGTTTTTGGATTTACACCGGAGGAACTTATGTTGTAGGTTATGCTCTGGGGTTTTCTCTATTTCAAGATTTTCTACGCCCAGATTACTATTTATATCTTTTCTATTTTTTCATACCGGCCAATATATTTATTTATGGGGTTAATGATTATTGGGATGAAGAAACTGATAAATTGAATCCTAAAAAGGATAAAAAAGAGTATAGGGTACATAATACTGAACGTCAAAAGCTTTTAACTGTTATCTATTTGGTCACAGGTTTCAGCATAATTTTAATGCTTTTCCAGAATTTACCTGAGAAAATCGTTTTCTCGTTATTCTTGATTTTATCCTATTTTTACAGTGCAAAACCTTTAAGATTTAAAGAAAGACCATTCATGGATTTTTCATCAAATTATTTATATATTCTTCCGGGAATTTTTGCTTTTTATCTGGCTTCAAATACATTTCCTTCTTTTTTAGTACTTTTAGGGGCTTATTTCCATATATCTGCTATGCACATATTCTCAGCAATACCCGATATAGCATATGATGAAAAATCGGGAATAAACACTACTCCGGTATTTATTGGTGAAAAAACTTCTCTTTATCTCTGTTTTATTTTTTGGTTATCATTATCGCTAATCGTTATATTTTTATCAGATTTTTATCCTTTGAGTTTTTTAGTTTTCATTTATCCAGTGTTTCCACTAATTTTACTAATTAAAAAAAACATGAATATAACAAAGATTTACTGGTATCTTCCTTATGTAAATACTATACTGGGGGGTATATTATTCACGGCCCTGGTGATTTACAAATTATTCTTTAATTGAAATTATAACCTACAAAAAGAGATATGTTATCTCTTTACAATAAAAAAAGCAATAATTTAAATTAATTCAGGAGGGATTTGTTATAATAGTAACAAAATGGAGAAATATTATTCATTATCTAAATCTTCAACTGGAGCCAACCAATCCAAGAGTTGATCTGTATTTTTGCTGGTTATCTGGACATCTATATCTCCCAGTGGAGATTCTGTTCCAGAAACAAAATTAACAACTCCCACGTATGCTGTTTGTTTACTTAAAATAAATTCAATTTTATCGTCGGATAGGGATGATTCCATCACAGATCTTGCAGTGGCCCTTATTTTCTCATTTTCTAAAATTTCTTTAAAATTTTTAAGTAGACTGCAGTCTCCCTGTAATAAAACCATTTTTTCATCAATTTTTAATGACCCTCCATTGAATATATTCTGGACTGATTTTACAACTTTTTCTGAATCTTCAGTTGCATTAATTTTAGATGAAATATTGACTAAGCATTCCATAAGTATTCACCTGACTATATTGTTTCATCATTCACATTTTTGTTTTGGTGGCGAAGAATTCGTTTTACCTGGTTTTTGAAGCGCCACAGAGGGCCTTCGTTAACAATTAAGTAATCAGAAGTAGCAATCACTTCACCAATGCCAAAGCATAACTCTCTTTTATCCCGCTTTTGAAATTCAGAGAATTCTGAAAAATCATCTGATCGTTTTCTCCTCTTTAATCGTTTAAATCTGGTTTTTGGATTGGAAAATACTGAGATAATTATGAATTCATTAAAATTATTTCTAAAAATATCTAACTCATATGGACTTCTAATTCCCTCGATCATGAAGATTACATTACTATCTGCTTTTGACTGTTCTAATTTGATTTTTTCAACGCATTTTTCAGCAACTATGTAATCTCCAAACTCTTTTCTTAAAGTTACAGCGGTTTTACCCACATCTTCATTCCTTTTTTTAGCTTCATCCCGGATAACATCCCCCATTCTAATGATTCGCATACCCATTCTATGGGCAATCTGAGAGACCACGCCTTTTCCTGATCCGGGCATTCCTGAAACTCCAATCACTTTCATTTTTTCACTTCTAAGATCATTGTAATCATTGCATATTAATATTGTTGTTTATTTTAGATAATAGTCTAATTTATTAAATATGATTATTATTAAGTGTATTCTGAATGAATAATTCATATAATTCATTTCAAGGTAGATTAAATTTAAAAGAACGTTTAATAATTTATTTTTTTAGTTAATCTTTATTATAACTGAGTTTTTTATTTTATTTAGGTGTAATTATAGTTAAAGATTCATCAAGATTTTTTTTATTATCAAATTCTTTTATAATTTTCTTTAAAATACGCGGGTCTTCATTTTTAAGTTTCTTAGTCTCTTTTTTTATTAATGGAATGGCTCTTACAATGTTATCAACAATAGTTATGGATGATTTTTGTGCTGTCCTTGAGAGGGGATTTAAATCAATAGTTATAATCTTTTTCCCACTATTGACTAGTATTTCTGCACGATCGCCATCTTCTAACGGTACCAGAACTACATCTGCTGTGAATATGCCCTCTGGACTGGCAGTTGATCTGGGACTTTTTATATTATCCACGTGTTTTAAATCTTCATCTTCAGTACCCAATATCTCTTCTGCTCCGGATTTTTCTAAAACATTTTTTACTGCTTCAACTCTTTCTGGAGTTCTATAAAAAAGATTTATTTCTATTTTAGCAGGTATTGTTTTGGCTAAATTCACCATATTTCGGGATGCCAATGCTGCCGTATTTCCATTAACAGATAGAACAGGATTTTCAGCAACTAATAATGCTGCAGCAGCTGCTTTTATGGCTTTTTTTGCAGGGGCACTTGTTTTTTCCCCAATAAGATAATCAAATGCTTCTCCTCTCCCATGAGCAATCATTCCTGACTCTGCAAGGATGCCATTTTGGTGAGCAATGACAATTTTTTCTCTTAGTAATAGTGATTGATAACGAGGATGATCTTTTGGAATCATATAAAAAAATGGGTTGTAAAGATATAAATTTTTAATGTTCAATTTTAGATAGAGTATGCTGCTTTTCATCTTGAAATGGGGATGTGATAATGGTACTCTGATATTTTTATTTAAAGTAGAAATATTTAATTTTCATATAGTATAATAAATAATAGAATAAACATAGATAATTCCATGACATTTTATTAGTTTTTAATTAAATAATTGGTGAGAGGAGTTCCATGAAAGAAGATATTGATATTGATGCTGAGACTACTTCAAGAAGAGAAATGGAAGAAAAAAAGAAAAAAAGAAATGTTTACGGGATTTATATAGGATTGGCGTTTATTGTAATTGGATTTGTATGGTACGCTATAAACATGGGCCTTATACCATTACAGTATCTTGAATCCTGGCCTCAAATTTTAATTATTGTAGTAGGGATCCTTATTTTAATTAAATCTCTTTAATTAATTTTTTAAGAATATTATATTAATTTTCAGGTTAATATAAATTATTCATAACTTTATAAGTTTAAATATCAGTCTAAGGTGTAATAAATGATAAAATTGATGAAAAAACTTTCAGATGTTCCAGGTATATCTGGATTCGAAGAAGAAGTTCGGAAACTAATCACTGAAGAATTAAAAGACAATGTTGACACAATAGAGCAAGATAGGCTTGGAAATATCATCGCTTTTAAAAAAGGAGACCCTGAATATCCTAATGTCATGCTAGCTGCCCACATGGATGAAATTGGTTTGATGGTAAGGCATATTGATAAAAAAGGTTTCATGAAATTCTCAAAAATAGGGGCAATTAATGATCAAATGCTATTAAACCAGGTTGTATATGTCTATGGAAAAAAAGGCCCGATTCTGGGTGTCATTGGATCCAAACCACCTCACCGAATGAAAGCAGCTGAGAGGAAGAAAATAACTAGCTATGAAGACATGTTTATTGATATAGGTGCATCATCTCGTGAAGAAGCCAGTAAAATGGTCAGTGTTGGGGATTCAGTTATATTTAAAAATGAGTTTACAGAACTACCTAATTCGTTAATCACTGGTAAAGCACTGGATAATAGAATTGGTTGTTTGATCATGATAGAAACTTTAAAAAGAGCAAAATCAAAAGCTAATATTTATGGCGTAGGTACAGTGCAAGAGGAAGTCGGACTTAAGGGGGCTAAAACTTCTGCATTTAAGATTAATCCAGATATTGCACTTGCCCTTGATGTGACCATTGCCGGCGATCATCCTGGAATGAAAGAAGATGAAGCTCCAGCTAAAATAGGAAAAGGACCTGCAATTATCCTTACTGATGCAAGTGGTAGGGGAATTATAACTCATCCTAAAATTAAAGAATGGTTAATTTCAGCTTCAGAAGAAAACAAAATTCCAGTTCAATTAGAAGTTAGTGAGGGTGGAACTACCGATGCAACTGCCATACACCTTACCCGAGAAGGTATTCCTTCGGGAGTTGTCTCAGTCCCTACTCGATATATCCATACCACAGTAAGCATTGCCAGTATGGAAGATATTGAAGAAACCATTAATTTGTTGGTAAATGCATTGGAAAATCTTTAAAAAATTATTGTTTAAATATAAATCAAAGCTGATGCTAATTTAGTATATTTAAACACTAAAATTTCTTTTTTGGCATATTTTTTCAGTTAATAAAAAATATTATTGTTTTTAGAAATCTTCTTCTTCACTTTCCATTTGATCAACAGTTTCTATACCATTATCATTGATTTCATAGGCTACAAATTCAATAGGTGTTTTTGTACTTCTCATTTTTACAATATCCATTACTCTTTCACGCCTTCCAGTATATGGGTTTTCCCGTTTTAATAGTTTAATCGCACCATAAACAGAAAATAAAGCTAATTCATTGAATTCCCGTGAAGTAGCACTATCTAATATTATCATGGATGTAATGCCTTTTTGTTTTAGTTCATAAATTAAAAGATCAAAACGGTCTCTGAATTCATAGGGAGTCAATTTTGCAGTATGGCTGCCCATACTATCAATTATCACTACTTTAACATCTGGCGAAATTTCATGGATGAGTTTTTCAAAGTTTCCTTTTATAGCATCTACACCAATATTCATTTCTGCTTCAGTTACTTTGGCTCGCAGACCCGCAAGTTCGATGAATTTTAAAGTTCCTTTGTCAATTAGGGATTGTGTATCCCAATTAAATGATCTGCATTGCCTTTCTAAGTCTTCATCATCCTCTTCAGTGGTAATGTACGCTGTTTTATAGCCCTGTTTACAGCTACTAATTGCAAATTGCAATCCAAAAATAGTTTTTCCAGAACCTGCGTCTCCTGTTATTAAAACAGATCTTCCTTTTGGAAAACCACTCATTAAGTTATCTAATCCATTTATTCCAGTTTTTATCCTCTCTAACAAAGTCACGCCTCCTTTTTATTTTATTATGTGGGGAAATATTGTTGAAGGGTAAATGTTAATGAGGTAAATGGAATTCAAATTGAATGTTTTTAGATCCTTCGAGCAGGCTTGAAGTTTGAGTGACATTTCCTTTAAGTCCAGTCCAGGTGAAGCTTCTAATAATCATAGCTCTAAATATGAGAGAGAATATGGGATTTTTTCGAGCCTCATCGATCCATGGAAAAGTAATAAATTCCAGTTTATATTTAGAATGATTGGTTTTAACTTTCGTTTGAATACCGAGGTTGGAAAGTAATTCTTTTAACCAGGATAGATATGCATCAAATATTTCAGTTTTATTTTCCTCAGTATTTTCTTTAATCTGATTAAGTAAACCAATACGAGCCATTTCTTTGTAAAAATTAGGTCTAACATTCTGTTCAAAGCGATCAGCAAAATTTTTTATTATTGTATTTCTAAGTTGAGGGGGAATAGATGAAGCAAAAACGGGAACAGCACTCACTACAAATCCATATAATTCGACTCGTGCTTTTTCACGTACTAATTCTACTTTTTGTTTTTCTGCTTCTACTCTAGAAGTTATATCGTGGCCTATTAATTGAATAATTGAGCCTTTTTCTTCAGAAGTTAGTAATGTAGAATAAGTTTCAAAGTAAAAAGAATCCTTATTTTTATCTATAATATTCATCTCAAAACTATCTATTCTACCTTCACTGAGGATTATAGGAATTAATTCAAGGTATTTTTTCACAGTAACTTCATCAATAAATCCCCATTTAGATAGGGTTAATAAAGAATTTCCGATAACTTTTTTTCGGCGTATTCCTAAAAGAGTTTCAACGCGATGATTCATGAAATTAATTTTACCATCAGTGTCCAGTAAAAGAATAGGGTCTGGTGAAGATTCAAATAACGCCCGATATCTTTCTTCACTTTCTTTAAGTTTACTATCCATTTTGTGTTTATAAAGAGCAACTTCAACTGCACTGTGAAGTTCCCTGTCCTCAAATGGTTTTATAATATATCCAAATGGGCCTGTAAGTTTTGCTCTTCCCAATGTTTTTTCATCGGAATATGCAGTTAAATATACAACGGGAATATCAAATTTATCTCTTATTATTTGAGCTGCCTCAACACCATCCATTTTCCCTTTTAAGACGATATCCATTAATATTAAATCAGGCCTGGTTTTTTCAGTCTTTTCAATAGCTTCTTCTCCTGAGGAGGCTATTCCTAATACATTATATCCCAGCCCTTCTGCGCGATGCTTAATATCCATGGCCACAATACTTTCATCTTCTACAACCAGCAAACTTGTATCAGCCATTATATTCCCTCAGGATAACATTATCTCTAATAATATAATCTTGTTCGGTTTTATTTATAGGGATTATTTCCTTAAATAATATATAGTATAGGCATTTGTACCTTTTGAAATTATATTCTAAATCTATTTTATTTTTACAAATATTAATAGTTTTACTTATATAATATCTAAAAACTAGAAATCTAATCTTATTTAAGTTAAAAACTCATATTATCAAAATTAAGGTTATATTCAGTGTTGAATACTATTTATATTAATAAAAATAAACGATGTTTTTGTGTTTTGGCATTATTTTAGCTTTTTAAGTATTATTTTTAATGAAAGTGATTATATATTGATTGTGCCACGGTTTTAGTTATGCCTTTTACTTGAATTAATTCGTCTTTTGTAGCTTTTTTTATTGTATCTAGATCTCCAAAGTGTCTTAAAAGATTCATTTTCCTTTGGAGTCCCACACCCTTAATTTCATCAAGTTCAGAATGATCAATATTTTTTGACCTGACTTGGCGGTGATATGAAACTGCAAACCGGTGGGCTTCGTCCCTAATCCTTTGCAGGAGGAATAACGATTCAGAATTAGGGGGTAGAATTATAGGTTCTTCCATTTGAGGGATAAAAATATATTCAAATTCCTTAGCCAGCCCCATTACTGGAATTTTTTCCAGATTCAATTCTTTTAAAACTTCACAAGCCACATTCAACTGTCCTTTTCCACCGTCAACTAGGATAAGATCGGGGATTTCATCACTTTCATCAATTAATTTTTTATATCTTCGATTTAATAGTTCACGCATCATCCCGTAATCATCCGGTCCAGGAGTTTTCAAATTATAACGTCTATACTTCCCTTTCTTTGGTAAAGCTTCATGAAATGTGACCATTGAACCCACTGCTGATTTTCCAGAAATATTTGAAACATCAAAACCTTCAATTATATGGGGGATAGTAGGGAGCTTTAAATACTTTTTCAAATCAATTAAAGCATTTTTGATCTGTTTTTTCTGGTTCCGAATAATATCTGCGTTTTTTGTTACCATTCTCACCAGTCTAAATTTTACACCGTCGGTGGGAACTGTAATTTCTACACTAGAACCTTTTATATCAGATAACCATTCTTCTACCAGTTGCTGATCATGAATATTATCCTGTAAAAGGATTTCACCAGGCACATATCGTGGATTTGCATAGTACTGCTTAATGAAAGCAGACAATATTTCTTTAGGGGACGATTTTTCAAATCCTGCCATCAGGAAATCGTCTTTACCAACGATTTTTCCTTCTCGAACTGAAAAAACCACAATACAAGCGGTACTTTTATCAATAGAACCTGCAATAACATCCTGATCTAGGTTATCTGTAAAAGCAACATTTTGGTGTTCCATTATCTCTTTGATTGAATTTATCTGATCTCTAGTAACTGCTGCTCTTTCAAAATTATGCTCTGCTGCGGCTTCATTCATTTCACTTAGAAGGGTTTCCATAACTTCACCATATTTACCTTGGAAAAATAGATCGATATTCTCAATTAATTTCTGATATTCTGCTTTTGATATTTTATTATCGCAGGGCGCATGACAGAGATCTATTTGACTGTTTAAACATGGTCCTTCCATTCTTTTACAATTTCGAATTTTAAAAAGTGATTTAACAAATCTAACAGTTTTTCTAACGGATGTTGCATCAGTGAATGGTCCAAAATAATGAGCACTGTCATTTGAGATGTGTCTAGTAATTAATATTCTGGGAAAATCTTCATTTGTTATTTTAACGTACGGATATCTTTTATCATCTTTTAAACGAATATTATATCGGGGCCGGTGTTTTTTTATAAGATTAGCTTCTAAAATAAGGGCTTCTTTTTCAGTATCGGTTATTATGTATTCCAGGCTATTGAACTGCCCCATCATAACTGTAGTCTTGGGTGTGTCATGATATTCTTTAAAATAAGACTTTACTCTTTTTTTAAGAGAAATAGATTTACCTACATAAATAATATTGTCCTGTTTATCTTTCATTATATATACGCCGGGCTTATTTGGAAGATCATCAGGATTATTGACACGTGTGGACAACTTTTTACCTCTACTTATAATTTTATAGATTTAATGGTCAATTTAATTATAGTTGTATTGATTTTTATATTTTGATTTAGCTTAATTTAGATGATTTCTTTTCTTTTCTTTTGCTCTCTACCACAAAATGAATATTCTTTTCTTACATTACTTTATATTAAGTCTTAATAACTAAATAAAAGGGATATTTGTAATAATTTAATGGGATGTTGTAATAGTGTGGAAAGCTTTTTAAGGATTAAACTACAACCATATTTAATATAAATTTTATCATTGTTTTTCTTAAATTATATATTATTATTTAAGTTTTTCACTTATTGTTTCGTAAATCTAAAATAAATAAAATCAACAAAATCAAACAAATAAAAAGGGGATTGTATTTTATGGTTTTAAAATGAATCTTAAATTACAAAAAAACCGCACTTTTTTTGAGGATTAATAAATGAATAAATTTGAAATAGTATCAGATTATAAACCGCTTGGTGATCAGCCAAAAGCAATAAAATCTCTGGTAGATGGCATCAATAAAGGTTTTCAACACCAGACTCTTTTAGGTGTCACCGGGTCTGGTAAAACTTTTACCATGGCTAATGTAATTGAAAAGGTTCAAAAACCTACTCTTGTTATTTCGCATAATAAAACTTTAGCTGCGCAGCTGTATGAAGAATTTAAAGAAGTTTTTCCAAACAATGCCGTAGAATATTTTGTGAGTTATTATGACTACTACCAACCCGAAGCTTATGTTCCTAGAACTGATACATTTATAGACAAAGAGGCGTCTATTAACGAAGAAATAGATCGTATGCGCCATTCAACCACACAATCTTTATTATCAAGAGACGATGTCATTGTGGTATCCAGTGTTTCATGTATATATGGTATAGGATCTCCAGAAGACTACGGTGAGTTTATTCTTTCCCTACAAATAGGGGATAGTATGGATCGGGAAGAAATACTCTCCCGTTTAATTCATATGCAGTATGAAAGAGGAGATATAGATTTTAACAGAGGCCAGTTTCGTGTAAGAGGGGATGTAATTGAAATTAATCCAGTTCACGGTACCACCCCCCTGCGAATTGAATTATTTGGGGATGAGATTGAAGCCATTTCATTAATTGATCCATTAAGAGGTAAGAAAGTTCAGGAATTAGAACGTACAACTATATTTCCCGCAAAACACTTTGTAATTGCAGAAGAAAAAGTTAAAGAAGCATTAAAAGATATTGAAAAAGAACTGGAAGAGAGATTAATCATCTTAAGATCTCAAAATAAATTAGTAGAAGCCCAGCGTTTAGAACAAAGAACACGTTTTGATCTGGAAATGCTTAAAGAAATGGGTTATTGTCCTGGAATTGAAAATTATTCTCTCCATCTTAGTGGGCGTAAGTGGGGAGAAACACCATATACTTTATTAAAATATTTTCCTGATAATTTTTTAACCATAATTGACGAGTCACATGTAACTGTACCTCAAATTAGGGGGATGTACAATGGTGATCGAGCTCGTAAGGAAACTTTAGTGGATTATGGTTTCAGATTACCTTCAGCAATGGAAAATAGACCCTTACAATTCCATGAATTTGAAAATATAGTTGATCAAGTAGTCTATGTTTCCGCAACTCCTGCCCAGTATGAATTAGAACGCAGCTTGAATGTAGTGGAACAGATTATCAGACCGACAGGTTTAGTGGATCCTGAAGTAATTGTACGCCCGGTTAAGGGACAGGTTGATGATTTATTATCTGAAGTTAGAAAGAGGGTGGAAAAAAACCAGAGAATACTGGTAACAACATTAACCAAGCGTATGGCTGAAGACCTTACAGATTATTATGCTAAAATAGGTATAAAAGTTAGATATCTCCACTCAGAAATTGATACTTTAGAGAGAATTGAAATTATTGATGATTTAAGACGAGGAGAATTTGATTGCCTGGTGGGAGTAAACCTCTTAAGAGAGGGATTAGATCTTCCAGAAGTTTCTCTGGTAGCTATTTTAGATGCAGATAAAGAAGGATTTCTAAGATCAAAAACCTCATTAATACAAACTATAGGTCGTGCGGCTCGAAATGTCGAAGGTCAGGTATTGATTTATGCCGACGAACTGACTGAATCTGTAAAATCGGCAGTGGATATTACCAATCACCGTAGAAAACTACAAATTGAGTACAATGAGAAGAATAATATCACTCCTCGCAGTGTAATACGTACCCTTAAAGAGAAAAAAGAAAAGGAAAAAGTGGATCTTGGAGATATCAGTGATATTAAGAAAGTACCGAAAGATGAGTTAAGGCTTTTAATAAAAGATTTAGAAAAAGATATGCAAAAAGCAGCAGCCGATCTTGATTTTGAACAGGCTGCAAAAATAAGGGATAAACTAATGGTACTAAAAGGTGTATCAAAGTAATATGATGAAAATTTCTTAATTAATCTAATTTTATTAATTCACAATAAGGAGTTATAATTTAATGAGTGCTGAAATTATGAATAAAAAAGGAAAAATAGTCCTTAAAGGGGCTAGAGAGCACAATTTACAGAATATTGACATTAATATTCCCCGTGATGAATTAGTGGTGATTACGGGGATCAGTGGATCTGGAAAATCGTCACTGGCATTTGATACCATTTATGCCGAAGGCCAGAGAAGATATGTTGAATCATTATCTGCTTATGCTAGACAATTTTTAGGACAAATGAAAAAACCAGAGATAGATTATATTGAAGGATTATCTCCAGCTATATCCATTGATCAAAAAACAACTAAGGTGAATCCCCGATCTACTGTGGGAACTATAACTGAAATATATGATTATTTAAGACTTTTATTTGCTAGAATTGGTACTCCGCACTGTTATAATTGTGGTAAAGAGATTTCACAGCAAACATCTACCCAAATAGTGGAAAATATTCTTTTAAATGGAGAGGGAACGAAAATTCAAGTTTTAGCCCCTGTAGTAAAAGATAGAAAAGGAGAACATCTCAAGGTCTTTGAAAATCTAAGGACTAAAGGCTTTGTGAGAGTGAGGGTTGATGGTGGAATACATGATTTAGAAGAAGATTTTGATCTTGATAAAAATAAAAAACACTCTATCGAAGTCGTTGTGGATAGATTGGTAATCAGATCAGATATTGATTTCCAGAGGAGACTTGCAGATTCTGTAGAAACGGCTCTGGAATTAGGAGAGGGAATACTTATTATCGTTTATGGGTCTGGTAAAGATAACCATGAAAAAATATATAGTGAACACTTTGCGTGTGTAGAGTGCGGCATAAACTTTGAAGAAATCAGCCCAAGGATGTTTTCATTCAATAATCCTCATGGAGCATGCCCAGAATGTAATGGTTTGGGAAGCAAACTGGAAATTGATCCAGACCTAGTGGTTCCTCATGAAGAATTATCCCTAAATGAGGGAGCTGTTGTTCCATGGAGTAAATCAAAAAACAAGGATAACTATTATCAACAGATGCTGCAAGCGGTTGCGGATCACTTTGGTTTTAGTATGGATGTCCCCTTTAAGGAATTGGATCCAGAATACCGGAAAGCAATTTTATATGGTTCGTCTGAACGTATAGAATTTGCATTTAAAAGAAAAAATAGATCATACCGTGTTAAGAGAAAATTTGAAGGTGTTATTCGACGGATGGAACGTATATATATGGAAACTAAATCCAATTATATGAGAAGTTACATGGGGCAGTTTATGAGTGATCATAAATGTCCGGTATGTGACGGAAGTCGGTTGAGACCAGAAAGCCGTTCTGTAACGGTAGGTGGTAAATCTATCTTTGAAGTTGTGAAGATGCCCATTAAAGAGTCAAAAGAATTTTTCAAGAATTTAAAACTCACAGAAAGAGAAAATTTCATCGCTAAAGAAGTTTTAAAAGAGATCAATGAAAGATTAAAGTTTTTAGTCGATGTGGGATTGGATTATATTACTTTAGAAAGATCTTCCGGTACTCTATCTGGTGGGGAGGCCCAGAGAATACGCTTAGCGACCCAAATTGGTTCTGGGTTGGTGGGTGTTTTATACATCCTTGATGAACCAAGCATTGGGCTGCACCAGAGAGACAATGTAAGGCTAATTGAAACCCTTAAAAGACTGAGAGATATTGGAAATACGCTTATTGTAGTTGAACACGATGAAGAAACTATATTATCTGCAGATTATGTGGTAGATATTGGGCCGGGGGCTGGTGAACACGGTGGCCATCTTGTGGCCAGTGGAACACCCCAAGAAATTATGGAAAATCCTGATTCCATAACCGGCAGCTATCTTTCTCGAAGAGAATTCATTTCATTGCCTTCATCTAGAAGAAATTCTAATGGAAATAATATCACTATATACGGTGCCAAAGAAAATAATTTGCAAAATATCGATGTTGAGATACCACTAGGGGTTTTCACGTGCATTACTGGTGTTTCAGGATCTGGAAAAAGTACTTTAATCAATGAAATCCTTTACAAGGGGCTGTATGAAAAAATTAATCGCAAGCATATGAATGCTGGAAAACACGATAAAATTGAAGGTGTGCAACATATTGATAAAATAATTATCATTGATCAATCTCCTATTGGCCGCACACCTCGTTCTAATCCAGCCACTTATACTGGAGTATTTACTCATATCCGTGAATTATTAGCAGAAACTCCTGAATCTAAAAAAAGAGGTTATAAACCAGGAAGATTTAGTTTCAATGTTAAAGGGGGGCGTTGTGAGGCATGTACTGGTGATGGTATAATTAAAATTGAGATGCACTTTTTAGCTGATGTATATGTGCCTTGTGAAGTCTGTAAAGGTAAAAGATACAATGATGAAACTTTAGACATACGATATAAGGCTAAAAATATTTCAGAAATTCTGGATATGACTGTGGAAGAAGCACTTGAATTTTTTGAGAATATCCCAAAAATCAAAAAGAAACTTCAAACCCTTGATGATGTGGGTTTAGGTTATATTAGACTGGGACAGTCTGCCACAACATTATCTGGAGGAGAAGCTCAGCGAGTAAAATTGGCAAAAGAATTAAGCCGTCAGAGTACTGGCAAAACATTCTACATATTGGATGAACCTACTACAGGACTTCATTTTGCGGATATCAAAAGATTACTCCATGTCCTGGGTAGATTAACAGATTCTGGAAACTCAGTAGTTGTTATTGAACATAATCTAGATGTCATAAAGACTGCGGATTATATAATTGATCTGGGACCTGAAGGTGGAGATGGAGGAGGTCTGGTGGTGGCAACAGGAACTCCTGAAGAAATTGCAGAAAGTGGAACTTTCACCGGTGATTTTTTAAGGGAAATTCTTAGTGAAAATTCAACCCCACTTACTAGAAAACTGGTTAGTGAAGTATCTGATAAATAAAAACATTTCAAATAATTAATTTTTTAAAATAATTATTAGAAGTTTTTACTTTACTTTATCAACCCCTTTATTATTTTTAAATACTCTATGTTTTTTTATTTTTTTCACTTACGGGATGTAAGTATATCCCTAGTATATTCCAAATTTTATAGATAGAAGTCAAATATTCCAATGTTTTTTATAGTTGTCATGAGTTAATATTTTATATTAATTAAAAAATAATATAAATTGTGATAACCATGATTACAGAGAAATTAAAAATAGAAACTCAAAATTTCTTCTTGTTAATCATAATTTTTGTCTTGATTTTTTTGGGGCTGCAAAATAGTTCTAATCTTTTTCATCAGATGAATTTCCATCTGAATGGTTTTAATTTTTTCCCAGTGCCCTTTATTATGGGGATAGTATTGGGGCGTAAAAAATTGTTAATATTGTTCCCAGTGGCTGTGGCTATAGCTTTATTAGTTTTACAACCCTTATCTAATTCTTTGGGATTCAATATATCTGAAGACTCATTTAGATTAATTCTTTTGATGCTTATTGTGGTTATGGTTGCCTTACTTTCTGAGCGTATAGAACGTGTTCGTTCCCTCCGAAAATTAAATGAAGAACTTAAAAAGCAGACAGAAAAATTAGAAGATGCCAATGATGAACTGGAAGCGTTTGCTTATTCTGTATCCCACGATTTAAGGGTTCCTTTAAGGGCTATTGATGGGTTTTCCAGGATAATGGTTGAAGATTATGAAGATACATTAGATGAGGAAGGTATACGGCTTTTAAATATTATTAGGGATAATACGAGAAAAATGGGTCAACTTATTGATGATATACTATTGTTATCCCGCGCCGGCCGACAGGAAATGAATATTAATCAATTAGATATGAATAGTTTAGTAGAAAATATATATGGTGAGTTCAGTACCCAAACTGAAGGTCGAAATATAAATTTTATGGTGGAGGATCTCCCACCAGTTTTTGGTGATAGATCTTTAATGTATCAGGTATTCAGTAATTTAATTGGTAATGCTCTAAAATTCACAAGCCATAAAGACCCTGCAGAGATAACTGTTGGGTGTATTGAAGAAAAAAATGAATATGTTTTTTATGTCCAGGATAATGGTGCTGGATTTGATATGAAATATATTAATAAATTATTTGGTCTTTTCCAGCGATTACACAGCCCAGAAGAATTTGAAGGTACAGGAGTGGGGCTCTCTATTGTTCAGAGGATAATAAAAAGACACAATGGAAAGGTATGGGGTGAAGGTGCAGTGGATGAAGGTGCTATTATTTACTTCTCCATGCCTAAAAACGGTAAATAGTCTCCGGAATTTATTTTCCAGCTATTTATCTTATAATTTTGGATAAATAATTTATTAATTTAACTCCTCTTAAAAAAGTTTATACTAAGGTGATTAGATGGGAATGGAAGAAATAGAAATTTTACTGGTTGAAGACAATCCTACTGATGCAGAACTAACCATGAGGGCTTTAAAACGGAGAAATTTAGCTAATCAAGTTGTTTGGGTTAAGGATGGTGCGGAAGCATTGGATTTCATTTTCGCCACAGGTGATTTTTCTCATAGGAACCCTGAGGATCTTCCAAAATTAATACTCCTTGATTTGAGAATGCCTAAAGTTGATGGTCTTGAAGTTCTCCAAAGAATAAAGGCTGAAGAAAATACTAGAAAAATACCAGTAGTTGTTCTAACATCATCTAAAGAAGATAGGGATATAGTAGAAAGTTATAAATTAGGTGTTAATAGTTACGTTAGCAAACCTGTAGAGTTTGATGAATTTATTGATGCTGTATCTACGCTGGGCTTTTATTGGATGTTAATAAATAATCCACCTTAATGATTTTTACTTTTTAAAATACTTACCAATCGTTTGATAAATTATAAAAAATCTAATGATTCTATGAACAATAAAATTAAAGTTCTAATTTTGGAAGATGTTCCTCTTGATGCGGAATTAGCTGAAAGAGAACTCAAGAAAGAGGGAATGGATTTTGTATCCCATATTGTTGAGAAAGAGAATGATTTTGTCCGTGAACTGCAAGAATTTAAACCAGATATAATACTGGCAGATCATTCACTACCTACTTTTGATGGTCCTGCTGCACTTAAAATTACTAATGAGATAACACCTCACACACCTTTTTTATTTGTCAGTGGTAAAATAGGGGAAGATTACGCTGTTGAAATGCTTAAAAAAGGTGCTACCGACTATGTGCTTAAAAATAATCTTACTAAACTTCCACATGCTGTGATAAGGGCTTTGAAAGAAGCCGAACAAAAACATGAGCATTTGCTTGCAGAAAAAGCTTTAAAAGAAAGTGAGAGAAAATACCGTACTCTGTTTGAAAAATCTAAAAATCCTATTTTTGTTTGCTATCGCGATGGAAACTTAATTGACTTTAATAATGCTGCATTAAATTTCATGGAAAGTGAAAAAGAACAACTTGTTAATAGAAAAATTAATTATTGGGTTAATGATAATGATTTTGAAAATTTGTTTCTTGATAAAACAGAGGATATGGAAATAATATTCAATATAAATGGAAAGGAAAAAGTCCTAATCCTTTCCAGTACTTTAATTGACACTGATTCTGCAAATACTTATTTTTTATTAGGTAAAGATATAACTATGCAAAAAATTGCTGAAAAAGCCCTTAAAAAGCAAGAAGAAGAATACAGGGCCATATTTGAAAATACAGGAACATTATTTTTAATTTTTGATGAAAATATGGTTATATCTCTGGTAAATAGTGAATTTGAAAAGTTTTCAGGCTACCACAAAAATGAAATTGAATCAAAAATGTCGTGGTTAAATTTTGTGTCGCCTGATGATCTGGAAAGAATGGAAGGATATCAGAGATTGCAGAGAATAAATCCCAATGCACTGCCTAAAAATTATGTGGTAAGCCTTATTAATAGAAAAGGGACTACCAAAACTTTCTTTGCCACTTCTGATATTATACCTGCCACTAATAAAGGATTAATTTCTTTCATGGATATCACAGACCGTAAAATTGCTGAGGATAAAATTAAAAAATCCCTTAAAGAAAAGGAACTTTTACTTAGGGAAATACATCACCGAGTAAAAAATAACCTCCAAATTATATCTACTCTATTAACTTTACAATCGGCTCAAGTTGATGATGAGCAAATATCTGAATTTTATAATGAAAGTCAAAATAGAATCCAGGCCATAGCATTAATCCATGAGAAATTATATCATTCACAGGATATATCTAAGATAAATCTTACAGATTATATCCAGAGCATGATAAGTGATCTCTTTGACTCTTATGGGATGGATATTCATAAGTTAGAAGCAAAACTTGAGGTAGATGATGTTTTAATGGGTATTGAAACTGCTATCCCCTGTGGACTCATAATAAATGAACTTGTTTCGAATTCACTTAAATATGCATTTCCTGATGGAAAGGGGAGTATATTAATATCGCTGCATAAATTAAATGATGATGAGTATAGTTTAATGATTTGTGATAATGGGGTGGGATTACCTGAAAATTTAGATTTAAATCAAACTAATACTCTGGGATTGCAAATTGTAAATAACCTGGTAAACCAGATTGATGGAGTTATGGAGATTTCAAAACCTTCTAAATTCAAGATTAAATTTAAAGAGATAAGATATAAGGAGAGGATTTGATTGGTCAGTGCAAGAGTTCTGGTGGTGGAAGATGAAAGTATTGTGGCTCTGGGTATTAAACATAAATTGGAAAATATGGGCCATAACGTGGTGAAGATGGTTGCTTCAGGTGAAGATGCTATAAATGCTGCTAAAGAACACCGGCCTGACATAATTTTAATGGATATCGTTCTAAAGGGGGACATGGATGGTATAGAAGCGGCACAATTAATCCATGACGAACTGGATATTCCTATTATTTATTTAACGGCTTATGCTGATGAAGAAATGTTGATGAGGGCTAGAGTAACTGAACCTTATGGGTATATAATCAAACCTTTCAAATCCAGTGAATTAAATGCCAATATTGAAATGGCTTATTATAAACATAAATCTGCTAAAAAACAACAGGAAATAATTAAAGAAAAGATTTTAGCTGATTTTTACGATTTCATTGTTAGATCAATGCCCACTTCCAGCTCACAAAATGAACTTGAAATGAGAAATTTACTCTCTCGTGTATTTTCTGAGAGACTAGAAGAAGATATGAAACCTGGTTTTATTCGTGAAATGCAAGAAAAAGGTGTAGACCAAAGTTCAGATGGTGGGGAAATATTTGAAGCTTATTTTGAATGGTTGACTAGACTATTCACCAGCTTTGGAATCAGAGTAGGCTTTGTTGATAAAAGCCCTCGATGGTATTTTGAGTTCGATAACTGCCCCTGGATAAATGAGGCAAAAAAGAATCCTGTTTTTTGTTTAAACTGTCATTCTATGATTAAAAGAAGTTTTGAATGGACTAATTTAGAAGGCAGTGTAAAAAGAAAAGCAACTATTGCTAGTGGAGCACCTAATTGTATTTTTGCTTTTAAATTTTAATATAAACTTATAATATAAATCTCTTTTTTATTAATTTTAGGTGGTTTTATCATCTAAATTTCCATTTATATGGTGTTAAATTTAATGTGAAAATCTAGGCAATTTGACTGGTTGTTTTGCTTATTTTTGTAGTTTGTTTTTTCAAATTACTTTTTTAGTTTGGTTATATTGATTTTAAATGGTTTTTATATCAAAAAAATTAAATAATTGTTTTTAAATATTATTTTTGGCGATATAAATGAAAATGCCATCAGTTCACGATATAAAAAATCCTAAATGCAAGTTGTTAGACATAATATTTATATTAAAATAAAAATACAATACCAGATAACTTTTGGATATTGATGAGGGGGCATGTTTTTTTGACTGAAGCAGTTTTAGAAAGGGGACAACTTAAAAAAGAATTATATACATTTTTAATTATCACTTTTGCAGCTACTTATATTCTTCAATTAGGTATTTATGCCATTGCGGGTCCTTTATCATATACATCTCCATTGTGGAGTGTGGCACTTTCAGCTTCCATGTTCATGCCAGCCATAGTTGCCATATTCTGTATGGCATACTTCAAATCCCATGCCTTAACTACAGAAACAAAAATTATATTCACATTTTTCCTGGTATATGTAGTTCTATTCCTTTTTGAAAGCTTTTTCCCACCAATTATAGGGAGCATAATGGGTAAACCGCTCCTTTCAGGTATTGTTGGTGTTTTAGGAATTTTAACTCTAATCGTGCTGAACTTGAAAAAGAAATGGAGAGATGGTTTAAAGCTCTCAAAATTATACTTTGGAAAAAATATCAAATATTACATTATTTTACCACTCATTTTTTCTGTAATACTCATTATAACTCCTATTCTTTATTATATCTCTGGATTAGGCTCTCCAGCCACAGAATTTAACCTTTACATGTTCTTTAACACCTGGATGCCCAGTTTAATTTTGTTTTTCTTCATATTATGGCCCTCCTATTTTGGAGAAGAATACGGGTGGAGATTCTACCTCCAAGACAGACTATTTCCACTTTTAGGAGGTTATAATGGTGTTTTAATACTTGGTATCATATGGGGATTATGGCACAGTGTGCTCATAGTGTTGGGACATAATTATCCAGGATACCCTATCCTTGGAAATGTATTAATGATTCTTTATTGCATTGTTCTGGGCACTATTTTTAGTTACGCTGTTTTAAAGACTGGAAGTATCTGGATTGCGGTAATACTACATTTAATTAATAATAAAACCGCTCCCGTGGCAACATCATTCATTGCAAATTCTGATAATCTTATCCTGGGTTCTGTTATTGGAACCGTGCTTTTAGCAGTGTTTGTAGTGGTACTTTTAAAGTCTAAAGTTTGGAAAATGATAAACCTGCCAGTTAACGGGAAATAAACAATAAAATTTATGGCCCGGCCCACCCTACATTGCAGACAAAGGTGTCCGAATAACGCATTCTGGAATAGAAAAAAAACAATAAATATCTATTTAAAATTGAATTCTATTTGGACCATATCTGATTTTTTTATAATTCTCCACTAGAATTATTCGGGACAGAAAATCCATTAAAAAAATTATACGAACAATTAGTCAGTAAATTAAGTAAATTATACGATAAATGGGACGATTTAAAGTCAATACGAAGTAAAATCGAAGACTTTAACAAATTCTTCAAAACGGTGTGGGCTACGAACAAATACCATCCTATACAACAAATCAACAGCAAAAATTACATACTTAACTGTACTTTTAGCAGCCCAATAGTCTCCAAACTAAAACCCGATAACAAGCAACTACAGAACTCGCTGATATGTAAAAACCTAACAACCTATTTCATTAAATTCTTTTTTTATGCTCTCACTAAAATTCTTTATTTTAGTATAACAAATAATATTTTATGAAACGGAAAGGCATAGCTAACTTACCTTTACATGGAGGGCATCCTCCTAGATGGCTATTTAGTCGGATGATTAAACTGGCTGGTGGGATAAGTGAGGTCATAATAGATGAATATGGGAGTGATGAACTCCTGCGACGTTTATCTAATCCTTTTTGGTTTCAAGCATTTTCCTGTGTTCTTGGATTTGACTGGCATTCATCAGGCACTACTACAACTACTTGTGGTGCTCTTAAAATTGCTTTAAAATGGGAAGAGCACGGCATTTTAGTAGCAGGTGGAAAAGGAAAAAATTCACGAAAAACTCCTCAAGAAATTCTAGATTCTCAAAATTTATTTTCTATTAGCACTAAAAAAATTGAAAAAATGGTTCAATCCAGTCGTATTTCTGCAAAAATTGATAATTCATGTATACAGGATGGATATCAACTTTATCAACACAACTTTTTTTTAAATGAAAAGGGCAATTGGGCAGTAGTCCAACAGGGAATGAATAACTTCAATAATTATGCCCGCCGTTATCACTGGTTAGGAGAAGAAGTTGATACTTATATTGAAGAACCTCATTCAGCCATATCTTGTGATTCTTGTGAAAAAAAAGTCCTTAATATGACCGCAACAGGCAGTGATGATGCTCGACAAATTAGTGTTGATTTGATCTGTGATAATCCGGATCATATTCGGAAATATTTCAGATATAAAGGTGGGGTGCAAATGCTTATTTCGGATTTTTCAAATGATTATCAAGAACTTAATATGCCTAATCATCATCCTGTTTTGGATATGGATTTAAGTGATAATGAGTTTGAGGTTTTAAAACAAGCATGGGAAATACAACCTGAAAATTATGAAGAATTAATTCTATTAAAAGGCCTAGGACCAAAAAAAATTAGGGCACTTGCTTTAATATCTGATTTAGTCTTTGGAAAACCCGCCAGCTGGAAAGATCCAGTTAAATATAGCTTCACCCATGGGGGCAAAGATGGATTTCCTTATCCTGTAGATAGGGAAGTTTATGATAATTCCATAAATACTTTAAAAGAAGCGCTTGATCAATCTCAACTAGAAAATAAACAAAAAATAAGTGCAATTAAGCGTTTAGAAGATTTTTTAAATGAATAATTTTTTTAAACATGAAATACCAGTTAAATTTCAATCAATTTTTAATGGATATTTTACACAAATCCTAATCCTTGTAAATAAATAGTTTTTTTCTCTATTCAGACCATTAAAAGAACATATTCTCCTTCTTTAATATACTTTTATTGCAATTCTATTATTAGTATTGGAAAATCCATAACATATAATAATTAGATGTGGCAATCATTTAATTAATAATAGTTCCAAATAACAATAGAGATAATTTAAATAATCAAATATTAGGCATTTATATAACTAAAACGATTACCAATGATCTCAAATGATGTTATATTACATGGATGTTTCTGGGCTTGATTTGTATAAAATCGAGAGTCATGTTTCTCCTGAGAGGATAAAAAAATCCAACCAGTACATCCACCAAAAGGACAAAAAATTGTCTATAGGTGTCGAAATTTTACTTAGATATGCTTTAGGCAAAATAGGTGTTTTTGATCCAGTATTTGATATAGATAAATATGATAAACCATATCTAAAAAATTATCCTGATATTTTTTTTAATTTATCACATTCTGAATATTATGTGGCCTGTGTTGTTTCTGATTCTCCTGTTGGTGTGGATATTGAATATATCCATGATATAGATTTAAATATAGCAGAAAATTATTTTTATAGTAATGAATATGACTACATTATAAATAATAAGTTTAAAAAAAAGGCTTTTTTTGAATTATGGGTTTTAAAAGAAAGTTATATGAAAATGACAGGATTAGGATTTAGATTACCACTTGATGATTTCTGTATTGAGATCAATGATGAAATAAAATTGTCACATAATGGGAATACCAGTAAATTTGGAATATGGGAAATTTGTAATGGTGGATATATGCTAGGTGTATGCTCAAAAAAAAGTGTCAGTGAGCCTATTTTAATACAATTAACTGATGTTGAAAAAAAGATGGAAATGAAAAAGGAGATCTAAAAAGTGGGAAAAGGAGAGGATTACTATGGATTATTTTGATTTATCCAATGCACAAAAAAGGACAATTATAACTGAGATTAGTAAACCTGGAAACGAAGCATATATTCTATCATTTAAATTAGAATTCCCATTAAAAGATGAAAAATATGTGAAAAAAGCTCTTGATATTGCCATAGATGGCAACATCCAATTGCGAATAAAAAAAGACGAATCTATGAATTTCATGCAGTACTATGCGGATGAAAAAAGTTCATGTTCAGTTATAGATTTGTCAGAAAATAATAATAATGAAATTAATGATTTTATAGTATCTTTTTCTAAAAAACCTTTTAAAAAGATTTTTGATGTTCCACTATTTGAATTTAAACTTCTAAAAACTAAAAAAGAAATCATTGTATTGGGAAGGACCCATCACATAATAATGGATGGAACATCGGTGAATATCTTTGCTAAAGAATTGAAAAACTGTATTTTAGCCCTAAAAAAAGGAGAAACATATCAATATCCTTATAATCCTTATGAAGATTATGTTGAAAAAGAAAAAGAATATATTTCCAGTGAAAAAGCAAAAAATGATGAGGATTTCTGGCTTTCAAATCTAGAGGGATATTCTAATGATTGGTATTCATCTGAGGATTTAAATATCAATCGTAGTTATTTCTATCTGGAAGATGAGTTGAGAGAAAAATTAAAGAAATTAGCATCAGTTAATGGTGAAAAAATATCTCCATTCATATTAGCATTATCTGCAGTATCTCTCTACTTTAACAAGAGCAACTGCAGTAAAGACATGGTTTGGAATAGCGTTTACCATGGTAGGGATTTTGGGGATAATATCCCTTTTATGATGGGCATGTTTGTAAATATGATGCCTCTTCGTTTGGTTTATGATAAAAGAAGGTCTTTTAAAGAAGCATTATTATACACAAAATCTGTCCTTAAAAATGGCCTGTCCCATGGAAAATTATCTTTTAATAAGTATGGGCCGAAATTACAACAGAAAGGAATAGACCCTGCCATGTTGTCTATGTATTCCATGGTGTCCAATTCAACAGATTCTGAAGTTGAATTCTTATTTAATAATTCTAAAAGTGAATTTCCGTTCCACATACGGGTAAATCCATCATTAAAAGATAAAGACGGCTTACAACTTTTAGTCATAGAATATAATGCGGGGTGTTTCTCTGATGAGCAGATATCGATTATAGTTGAAAATATAAGGAAACTACTCTATATTCTCGCAGACAATCATGATGTAATATGCGACGATCTTGAAATCGAAACCAGCGATTTTCACAGGGCTGAAAAATACTTTAAAAAATTGTTTAAAAACACTGATGGTGCAACTGTTATTTCTCAAGATCTCAGTGGTAAAGAAGAAGATGGATTTTTCAAAAAAACATCCACTAGAATTGAAAAAACCATGATTGAAGAATTTTGCAGGAACAGCGATATAACGCCCAATAATCTATTTTTATCAGCAGTACAGTTTGCTTTAGTAAAATTTGTTTTCGCTAAAAATATTTTAATCTCCATACTTTCTAACAATAACTGCCGGGAACTGCCTTTTGCCATTAATATTGATACAGATAAAACTACTCAGGAGTATCTAAATATTATAAACGAGTTATTCCTTGAAGTTGTTGATTATGATTATTATCCTTTCAGCCATATCTTCAGTGAGAATTATATTGCGCCCGAGTTTATTTACGCCTTTGATCCATCAAACGGGGAGAATTATAATTTAAACCCAAATCAGCACAAATTAGGTTTATTTGTTGAAGATGATAAAAAAGAATTCAATATAACCACTCATTACAATGATGCGATATATTCAAAAGAGTTAATGGACACTTTCACTGAAAGTGTTAATGTTCTAATTAATAAATTAATGGAAAATCCGGGAGAACAATTAAAAAATATTTCTATCCTTGAAAACGATAAAAAAGAGGATAAATTTCTATTTACTCCTGTGGAAGAGCCATTATTAAACCGACTTTTTGAAAAAAGGGTAACTCTAAGTAGGAATGAAATAGCTTTAATTGCCGATGATGGTGAATTGACTTATGATGAACTCAACAGAAAAGCTAATCGTATTGCCAATGCCCTCATTAAAAAAGGGGTTGATTTAGAGGATAGGATCCTTTTCATACTAAAACGTGACAGTCGTCTCATTGCAGCGATGTTGGGTATTGTAAAAGCAGGATGTGCTTTTATTCCTGTTGACCCAGAATACCCTGAAGAGAGAATAATGCAAGTTATAGAAGATAGTGATGCAAAATTTATCATAACTGATAAAGAATTGCCTAATGCATTGAATGTGGATGATTTACTCCTGGAATCTAATGAAGAAAATCCTAATCCTAAAATAACACCAGAAAATCTGTGCTATCTCATATATACTTCTGGTTCAACTGGGAAACCAAAAGGGGTTATGTTAACTCATGGAGGCATAACCAATTATGTGTCACCAGACCCACAAAACATTCCTATACATGCTCTTCTAAATAGAGCACGTAAAATGATATCCATATCAACTGTATCTTTCATAGTATTCCTTCGTGAAATCCTTGCCACCATAACTAATGGCATGCCTGTTGTATTTGCTAATGAAGAACAATCAATAAATCCTATTGAACTGGTGAAACTATTTGAACAAACAGGAGCAGATGCTTTTGGTGCAACACCTACTCGATTATTGCAGTATTTAGAGATAGAAGAAATACAAAAAATAATGCCTCGATGCAAGTTTATAATTGTAGGGGGTGAAACATTCCCTCCACAACTCTATAATATGCTCTCAAAATATACTTACGCTGAAATATATAATTCCTACGGACCAACTGAAATCACAATTGCATCTCATGGAAAACTCATAACCAGTGACGATATTTCGGCAGGTGAACCTCTTCTTAATGTTACAGATAGAATTATGGACATTGATGCTAACCCATTACCTCACAATGTGGTTGGTGAATTATATGTGGCTGGTGCAGGGGTAGCAAGAGGTTACTGGAATAATGAAGAACTCACCAAAGAGCGGTTTATCAATTATAATGGTTTACGTTATTATAACACGGGAGATTTGGCAAAAAGAGATAATACCGGGGAACTTTATGTTTTAGGTAGGATGGATCGGCAGATTAAATTGAGAGGTTTAAGGATTGAACTGGGGGAAGTTGAAAACGCAATAACTGATTACAATGGAATTAGGTCTGCTTATGTGGTGGTAAAAACTGTGCATGATAGTGAGCACTTATGCGCTTATTTCACTGAAAAAAATGAGATTGATATTAATTCGTTAAGAAATAATCTTTTAGATAAATTGCCTGCTTACATGGTTCCATCATATTTCGTTAAAATGGAAAGTTTCCCTATGACTCCTAATGGGAAAACTGATTTAAGGAATCTACCTAATCCTGAAGAGACTGATTCTCTTCTTGATGAGATAATATCTCCTGAAAATGATTTAGAAAAAGATATCTTTGAAATGTGTTCAGACATTTTAGATACAACTAACTTTGGAGTCATAACTGATTTATTCCAATTGGGTCTTACTTCATTATCTGTTCTTAAATTAGTAACTAAAATTTCACAGAAATTTGATTTAAATGTTAATGTTACTAGTATAATGAGAGCTCGAAACATTCGGGAAATAGCCAAAGAAGTTTCTTCAGCATCAATTATTGAAAAAAAACATTATAAAATACAGGAATTTTATCCACTAACACAAAATCAATTAGGAGTTTATTTTGACTGTGTTAAAAACCCTGAAAAGTTAACTTATAATCTACCTAAAATAATAAGATTTAAAGATATTGACTCTGAGAAACTAAAATCTGCTTTAATGGAAGTTATTTCAAAACACCCTTATATTAAAACTAGAATGGTGATGCAAAGCGGGGAAATTTATCAACAAAGGCAGGATGACTTGAAAATATCCATTGATATAAAGCAGGGAATTGTTGATGATAGAATTATAAAAGATTTCATAAAACCTTTCTCCCTATTTGAAGGCCCATTATTCCGTTTTGAAATTTATACTTTTATGGATGAAACCGTTCTTCTATCTGATTTTCACCATATAATGGTGGATGGCACGGCTTTAAACATTCTGTTTAATGACCTTGGAAAAAGTTATGATGGAGTTTTAATCGATGAAGAAGAATATGATGGCTTTGACTTAAGTTTAGAAGAACTGGAGCTTGAAAAAAGTCAGATTTATTCTCAGGCCCAGGATTACTTTGAAGGAAAAATGGAAGATTTTGATAGCGCTACAGTCATATCTCCAGATCTCAAGGGGAAAGAAAAAGATGGTAATTTAGGCGAAATTGGAGTTTCTTTAGATAAAAATATCGTGGAAACTTTTTGTAAAACAAATTCAATTACTCCTAATAATTTATTTTTAGCTGCCACAGTATTCAATCTAACTAAGTTTGTTTATAATAAGAATATACTTATCTCCACAATTTCTAATGGTAGAAGTAATCCTAATTTCCAGAATACCATTGCCATGATGGTTAAAACTTTGCCGTTGGCTTTGAATATAGATACTAATACTTCAGCATCCGATTTCTTCGATTATGTGGAAAATATCTGGCTAGATGTGCTAAAATATGAAATTTATCCTTTCACCAGGATTTCAGATAAATATGAAATATTTCCTGAATTTTTATATGCATTCCATGGAAAGATAATTGAGGATATAACTATAAACGGCCATACATTTGAAAGGGAAAGTCTGGAATATGAAGCACTGAAATTCAAATTAAGTGTTAATATTATAGATACTGGAACCAGATTCCACTTATTAGTCCAATATAATGATGCACTCTATTCTAGAGATTTAATGGAGACTTTCATAAAAAGCTTGGAATTGGTGGTAAATAAACTAATTCAAAACCCTCGGGGCTTATTAAAAAATATATCTATTCTACTTGAAGATGAAAAAGTAAAAGAATTCCAGGTAAAACCTGTGGCTGAGCCACTGGTCAATAAGATATTTGAAAACCAAGTCCAGGTCAGTGGGGATAGGGTTGCTCTAATTTCTGAAGATGGGAATTTCACTTATAATGAACTAAATAGAAAAGCTAATCGTATTGCCAATGCACTTATCAAAAGGGGGGTGGAAATCGAAGATAGGGTTATGTTTATTTTAAAAAGAGATAGCCGTCTTATAGCCACGGTACTGGGTATTATAAAGGCAGGGTGTGCTTTTATTCCTGTGGATCCCGAATATCCTGATGACCGGGTAAATCATGTTCTGCATGATAGCAGTGCTCGTTACATTATAAGTTCTGAGGGTTTCCCAGGTGCTTTAGATGTGGATGAATTATTGATGGAAGATAATGAAGAAAACCCGAAAATACAAATATCTCCTGAAAATCTATGTTATCTCATATACACTTCTGGCTCAACTGGAAAACCAAAGGGAGTAATGTTAACACACAGTAATATCAGCAATTATCTATCTCCTGATCCTGAAAATTGTTATGCTCATGCATTTGTAAATAAAGCTCGTAAAATGTTGTCCATCACTACGGTTTCTTTTGATGTTTTTTTACATGAAACTTTCATTACTCTTATGAATGGGCGCGCACTGGTATTTGCCAATGACGATGAATCTAAAAATCCATTGGAACTTGTAAAATTATTTAAAAAGTCAGGTGCAGATTCATTCAGTGCAACACCTTCCAGGATGTTGCAATATCTAGAAATTGATGGGATTTGTGAAGCATTATCTAATTGTAAGGTGATCAGTGTTGCAGGTGAAAAATATCCACCCCAATTACACAAAAAACTTCTAGATTGCACATCGGGAGAGATATATAATGTATACGGCCCTACAGAAACTACTATTTCATGTAACACTAAACATATCACAGATATCAATAAAATCACTGTAGGTAAACCATTATTAAATGTAACCGAGAAAGTTATGGATCTGGATGGGAATCCTTTACCTTGTGGGGTTATTGGAGAATTGTATGTTGGTGGTATGGGGGTTGCCAGAGGATATTGGAATCGAGAAGAACTAAACCGAGAACAGTTCATATCCATTGACGGCATTCCTTATTATAAAACCGGGGACTTCGCTAGCAAAGAAAAAAACGGTGAATATAATATTTTTGGACGGTTAGATAATCAAATTAAGTTAAGAGGTTTAAGGATTGAAATAGGGGAAATCGAAAGTGCTATTTCTGATTATAATGGTATTAAATCAGTAACAGTGGTTGTTAAAAAGGTTCAATCCCAGGACCATTTATGTGCTTACTTTACTTATGATTGTGAAATTGATATTGATGACTTGAAAAATGAATTAAAAAAGAGACTGACTAAATACATGGTGCCCACTATTTTCATGCCTCTTGATAAATTGCCACAAACTCCTAATGGTAAAACTGATCTTAAAGCTCTCCCTGAGCCGATATTAAAAGAAAGAATATATGTTGCACCAGAAAATGATATTGAAAAATTCTTTGCTCGGGCCTTTGCTGAAATACTGGACATACCCAAGGTAGGTGTCACTGATAATTTCTTTGATTTAGGTGGAACATCTTTATTAGTAACTAAAATCACAATTGAAGCATTAAATCAGGGATATGAAATAAAATATGGTGATGTTTTTGCTCACCCATGTCCTCGTGATTTAGCCAAAGTCATAACAGAGGCTGAGGATTCTGTAAAAGAACAGGAAGCATATTCTTACGATGCTATCAATGAAATTTTAGAAAAAAATACTATTAAAAATTTTGTAAATGGGGAAATAGAAAAATTGGGCAATGTACTGTTAACTGGAGCTACTGGATTTTTAGGAATACATATTTTAAGAGAGTTTTTGGAAAATGAAACCGGATCCATTTACTGTATGTTAAGAAAAGGAAGACACACCACACCTGAAAATCGTTTGAAAACCTTATTGTTCTATTACTTCAGCGAAAATTATGAAGAATTATTTGGTTCAAGAATTCACGTTATTGAGGGAGATATCACCAGTAAAGCTGATTTTGAAAAATCAAGGGGCTTTGCTATAGACACTGTTATTAACTGCGCAGCTAATGTAAAACACTTTGCTGCAGGAACACAGATTGAAGACATTAACATTGGGGGTGTGATAAATGGTGTTGATTTCTGTAAAAAGAAAGGTTGTAAATATATCCAGGTTTCCACTACCAGTGTGGCTGGTGAAAGTGTGAATAACGTACCCTCTCTTGACACTGAATTTGATGAGAGGACTATATATGTGGGTCAATCTCTGGATAATAAATATTTAAGCAGCAAATTCAAGGCAGAAAGAGTTGTTTTAGAGGCTATTAATGAAGGATTAAATGGTAAGATTGTACGTGTTGGTAATTTGATGGCCCGACAATCTGATAGTGAATTCCAGATCAATTTTGAAACTAATGGTTTTGTAAACCGCCTTAGAGCATATGCGGCCATTGAGAGAATACCATATTCAGTATTAGGAGGTAAAGTAGAGCTCACCCCTATTGACTTAGCATCAAGGGCAATTCTACTCTTAGGCCAAACTCCCCAAGGATGCACTATTTTCCATGTATTCAACAACCACCAGATTTATATTGCAGATATTGTGGAAATGATGAGGAAGGTTGGGTTTATAATTTCTGGTGCTGAGGAAGATGAATTCGAAGAAGCTTTTGCTGCTGCCAGAGAAGATGACACCAAACAGGATGCTATTTCCGGATTGGTTACTGCAATGGGTATGGGTAAAGGTAAAGGGAGAGCTCTGGTGACAGTAGTTAATGACTACACTATTCAAATTTTATATAGATTAGGATATCAATGGCCTTTAATAAGTGATGAGTATCTTATAATGTTCATTAAATATCTTAAAGAGATGAATTTCTTTGATTGAACTATTATTTAATAATATAATTTAACCGACATAATTAAACAGGATATCTCTCTGATTCGAGGATTAACAATGTATGAAAGAAACTACAATCTAGTATCAGCCAAGTTTAAAGAATTTTTCTTACCTACTTTACTCATGTCCATGGCCATGAACATCAGCACATTCATGGACACGATTATTGTAGGCAATACTCTAGGTTCTATTAATATTTCAGCAATGGCGCTCATTGCTCCTATTATAACATTTATCAATCTTATTTATTGGATGGTGGGTTTAGGAGGTTCTGTTTTATCAGCAGTTGCCAAAGCCGATCGAAATGAAGAAAAAAGTGATATGTATTTCACAGTATCCATACTGGTACTTATTGGTGTAGGGGTGCTATTTTCAATTCTGGGACTTTTTTTCATGGATAATTTAGTGTCCACCCTTACTAGCAATCCCCAGTTAGCAGTACTTGTTGAAAGGTTTCTGGGCGTATACTTTATGGGGTCACCATTATTATTTATTTTAATGGGCATAGCTTACTTTATAAGGACTGATGGAAAACCCAGATTATCATTCTATGCTCTTTTAATAGCAAACATTGTTAATTTAATAATGGATCTGTTTTACATACTTGTTCTTGGTATGGATATACAAGGCGCTGCTTTAGCCACCATAACTGGATACACAGTAGGGACTGTATTTATTATGCAGTATTTTTTTATGAAAGATCGAACTATGCATTTAATGTCTTTAACAAAACTAAGGCTATATTCTTTATGGGATATTATAAAAACCGGTTTCCCTCCGGCTTCTTTGCAGTTATTCTTAACTATTAAATTGTTCTTTATAAATACATTTATAGGTATGGCAATTGGCAAACCGGGCTTAACTGCATTTTCTGTTTTTTATAATAGTCTCTTTATTGTTTATATGTTTTTAATTGGAACTTCCCAATCAATGTCTCCTATAGTTTCTATTTACTTTCAGGAAAAGGATTATTATGGAGTTAAATACACTATTAATACTTCCCTTAAAATAGTGCTCCTGGCAGGAGGAATATTCACTTTATTATTTTTTGCTTTCCCCGAACAATTACTTAATATATTTGGGGTTCAAGATCCTCTAGATATTGCTGTGGGTATAAATGCTATACGTATATTATCATTAAGTATTATGGGCACGGCCATTACTTTTTTAATGCTTTTTTATACTCAAGCTATCCAGCAAAAAGAATTATCTTTTTTAATATCCATAACTCAGGGCCTTCTAATCCCAGTAACCAGTGCATATTTACTTGCAGGGATTATGGGTGTTGATGGCATATGGATATCTTTCTTAATTGCCGAAGTCGGCACCATAATTATGATTTATTTAGCTGCAAAAATCATTTCCTCCCGTTCTGATGGAAAATATTCTGGTTTTTTCATGTTAGGTGATCATGATGATGCCCCTGTACTTGATGTTACAATCGGAAATTCTGTAGATGATGTTGTGGGATTATCTGAAAAATTAATCAATTTTGCAACTGAAAACGGAGTTGAAGAAAAGATTGCACTTCGTATCGGTATGACTATGGAAGAGATGGCCATAAATACCATAAATTATAATCAAAATAAAATAGAATATATTGATGTTTTATCAAAAATAGGAGATACCGAGATAACTGTGGCTTTTAAAGATTCTGGAGCTGAATTTAATCCAGCCAATTTTTCACCGGAAGAAAAAAATTCTTTTGAAAATATCGCTGTATTGCAGAAGATGGCCGATGATATAAGCTATGCCCGGGTTATAGGATTAAATAGTACTGTTATCACTATTAAAAGATGAATTATAATTAGACTGGCTTGGAGGGTTTAACTATGAACATTGATAAAATTGCAGAAGGAAATGAACTAATAATTAAATTGGAAGGAAGGCTTGATACGAACACTGCCCCTGTACTTGAAAAAGAATTAAAAGATGACCTGATAGATGTAAATTTATTGGTCTTAAATTTTAAAGACTTAAAATACATTTCCAGCGCTGGTTTAAGATTAATTCTTTCCACTCAGAAAATAATGGATAAACAAGGTTCTATGGTTATTAAAGATGCTAATGAATTTGTTATGGAAGTTTTTGAAGCAACTGGATTTATAGATATTTTAACCATGGAATAACTGTGATATTTGACTATAATCATTGCACTGAAATAAATATGGGGTTTTTATGAGTAAAATTACAGTTCCTGCAGATATAGAAAACTTGTCAAAGGTTATTAATTTTGTTGATCATAATTTAGAAACTTTAGATATTCCAATTAAAATCAAATATCAATTAGAACTTGCCATTGAAGAGGCATATGTCAATATTGCTAAATATGCTTATAAAAATGAAAAAGGCGACGCTTTAATTAAACTACAACTGAAAGAAGACCCTTTACTTATTAATATTCAGTTCATGGATTCTGGAATCCCATATAACCCCTTAGAAAAAGAAGACCCGGATATATCATTAAAAACAGCAGAAAAAACAGTCGGGGGATTGGGAATATATCTTATTAAAAAAAATGTAGATTATGTGGATTATGAATATGCTAATGGGAAGAACATATTGACCATTCAAAAAAAATTAAAGGCTGATTAAGCAGTATCATTTGCAAATTTCCATTCTACCATATATTTAAACTATAATTAAGTAGAGATTTAAATGAATAATTCAACCAGTATCCAATCCAAAGCCACTAAATTGATTATATGTAGTGTCATTGTATTCGCTACCAAGTTCATTTTTCACTATTTTTATCCTGCATTATCCATATCTGAACTAGGACCAGCCAGTGCACTACCACCTATATTCGGGTTAATGTTTGGTGCATGGGGTGCTGCCGGATCTGCATTTGGATTTTTAGCAGCGGATATTATGGCTGGCAGGCCCCCTGAAATTTACATTATAAATTTTTTTATACAGTTTTTGTATGCTTATATTCCCTACAAATTATGGTACACACTGGATATTGGAGAAATCAGTTTACCGCGATTAGATACAGTTAAACATCTATTAAAGTTTGTAATAATCATGTTTATAACTGCAACGGTCATGTCAGCATTTCTAGGATTTTTAATGGATGGATTAGGATTGTATGATCTGGTTTCTTTAACCACTGTTGTATTTGCATTCAATAACTTCGATTTTTCTATAATGTTTGGAAGCTTGATTATCATCGCTGCAAATTATTACGGTTTCGTTATGTACAAACCTAAAACCAATAAAAACCCTCTAATTCCTCCTAAGGTATTTGATGTGGTGGTGGTAGTGGCCATTATCATTGCTATTTTTAATATTATTTATTCTGGACTGGAAGAACCTACTATTTGGTCAATGATTGCAGGAACTGTAACCTATTCTTTAGCGTTCATATATCTGTTAAAGCCTATAACCAAGGAAATAAAAGAAAAATCAACTGAAATAAAAATTTCTTTAACTGAAAGGTTAATTATAATTTTCATTATCACGGGTATGCTGATTGCTTTGGTAACGGGTATTAGGGCCCTTTACACTATTTCAATACTGGGAATGGGTAAGTTACATTATTGGGAATCCATATATCTCAGTATAACTTTAGTACTTTCTATTTTCTATATATCCTCATTAGGATTTTTAGCATATATGGAAAAAAATATCACCATTCCTATTGAATCCATTTCACATATTGCAAAAAATTACATTAGTGATTCTAATGGACTAACCAATGACAATCAGATTATATCAAAATTTGACGAATACTCTGCTGATGAAAGTGAAGTAGGGATTTTAGCTCTCTCCTTTCAAAAGATGATTAAAGATTTAAAGGTTTATATTAAAAATCTGGAAAAAGTCACGGCTGAAAAAGAAAGGATAAATGCTGAGTTAAATGTTGCCCAGAAGATACAGGCCGATATGTTGCCTAAAAATTTTTCTACTTTTTCTAATAGTAATCAATTTGATATTTATGCAACGAATATACCTGCAAAGGAAGTGGGAGGGGACTTTTACGATTTTTTCATGGTTGATGATAATCATTTAGCCATTGTTATTGCTGATGTTTCAGGAAAGGGTGTGCCTGCTGCATTATTCATGGTAATTGCTAAAACATTAATTAAAAACTACACACAACTTGGAAAAACTCCTGAGGACGTATTCAACACAGTTAATAATCAATTATACGAGGGCAATGATGAGAACATGTTTGTAACTGCATGGATGGGTATTTTGGATATTGAGACCGGTAAATTCACATATATTAATGCCGGACACAACCCTCCATTGTTAAAAACTGGAATTAATGAGTATAAATGGCTCAAATCAAAGCCAGGATTTGTTTTAGCAGGTATGGAGAATATTAAATACACTCAAAATGAAATAACCATAAATTCGGGCGATAGAGTTTTCTTATATACTGATGGTATAACTGAGGCAATTAACTGTGATGATGAATTATTTGGCGAATCTCGTTTATTGAAAGTTCTAAGCAGTGAAAAAGACCAGAGCCTTAAAGAGATATTAAATTATGTTAAAAAAGAAATAGATATTTTCGTAGAAGGTAGAAAACAATTTGATGACATCACCATGTTGATTATGGAATATAAAAAATAATATTTTTCTATTAATTATGCTTTCTTTTTTTTTTAAAATGATTACAACTATTATTTTTTTTTATTTTAGGTTCGATTTTTTTATTTAAATAATGTAAAAACGTTCTGTAACATAAATTCCCAATAAACTACCCCGGGATTATAATAATACATCTAATTTTAAAAATATCTTTAGAATAAGTATGTGTTTTGTAGCTGATTTATCTTAAATTACGATACCTTTCAAAAATATCTTTAGAATACGCATGAGATATATCGTTTTTAATATAATCCAGATCTAAATTAATCCATTCTATATGCTGATGGATGGATGAATCAAATTGATTCACTTTAAAATCCTGAATTTTAAATTCCCTATAATCTGGTGATTCATTTTTTTCTATTATTTTGGCTAATTTTTCTAATTCCTCAATTATATGAATTCTTTCTTCTGAAAGATCAGGATATATTTTCTTGACTTCCATTTGGGATGCTAAAATAGATATGTCTGAAAATAAATTGTACAATGACGACGATAAATCTTCATAAAACTTAACATCATTATCTACATTTTTATAAGCGTCCTTCAATTTTTTAATGGAAGCTTCTAAATTGTTATATTCTAAAAGAAAAGCCTTTATTTTATCCAATATTTTTGAACTATCATATTCCTTTTTATTGGCTATGAAAACAGAATCCACACAATCAGCAATGGTATTAATTGTTTTAGTTGTTTGTTTGGGTAAATTAAATGTGATTCTATTGGGGAGAATTAAATATGTCATTATAAATGCGATTAATCCCCCTACTGTTAAATCAATTAATCTCGCTGTGGCATTGGCCATTAACGTTCCGGTGGGCCATATTAAAACGACAAAAATTGTAAGTGCCATAACCGAGGGCCCTATATTATTGGGATAAAATGCCCGGAATAAGAAGAGCATTAATAATCCAATAAATATGAAAACATGCTGTGGAAAAATAATCCCTAAAATTAAAGCACCAATGACTCCTAAAAAGTTGAAAAAACTTCTTAAAATTAGGTTATCTAGGGTACTACTAATGTCTGGTTTCATTATAATTAAAATACCCATAACTACCCATATAGCATCTCGAGAGTGGGTTAAATTCACAGCGATAAGGCCGATAATCATGGCCATAGTAAAACGTAGAGTATGGCGAATATACATGTTTTTTAAATTGAAACTGGAATACAATGTTTCTTTTAGAGAAGTTCTTGAAGATGAAAATTTCATTTTTTCCTTATTTTCTTTATTAATCAAGACACGGTGAGACTTCTCCAAGAGACTCTTTATTAAATTACTGATCTCTTTAATAGCTTTCAAATCACCTTTTTCAGGGTAATATATGTCCATCGCCGCTATTTTTTCATCAAGATTTTTTAAATTCTCTGGAATACTATCTGAAACTTCATTCTCTGTTATTTCATTAGCGATATTATCTGAGGTTTCTTCTGCAGAGTGTAGGAATGAATTGAAAATTTTTTGAGATTCAGATGTAATGTGATTCAGCGATCTATAACTGTATCCACGCAGTGCAGTTATGTAAACCCCAAGATTAAATAAAGAGTATAATTGGGAGTTTACTTTAATACCACTCATGACTTGTCTGGTTTTAATTATATCCCTAAATCTAGTTTCTTTTTTAAATCCCTGAGCAACCATTTTCCGAATATTATTATTCTTAAATATTATTTTAGGAATTAATAGAATAGATGCTACTAAATATGCGAAAATAATGTAAAAACCTAAATCCATAGGATTGGTGCCGGGCTCCACAGTAACCACTGCCACAAAATAAGCACTGAAAAGAAGGAAACCCAAGCTACCATAAGCATATCCAAAAATGTTCATAGAAAGAGTAAAAAAAGCCCATAACGCCGTAAAGAAAATAAAGAGAGGCATACTACTGGCACTTAAACCCACAGATACAAATACCAGACTCATCATCAAAGCACATATAATTTCCAGTTTTATTATGGTGCTTAAAGGGAGTTTTATATCTATTATCATGGCTGCTAAAAGAGTTACAAATGTTATTATTTTCAAACCCGCCCCATATCCTAAAAAATTGGCTAAAAGAGCACTAATTATCACGATTATAATGGCTCTAAAAGCAGCACCCCATTCAATTTTGCCCTGGGGTTTTGACAGAAACTTTAATCTTTCTACTATAGAAATTCTCTCCATGGAATCATCCTTATCATTTTCTTTCTATGTTAAAATTAGTTGATAGTGGCGCTTCTATAGCTTAATAGACCATTTTAAAATATTTCCATTTCATAGCATTACATAATTAAATATATTATGTGTACTAAACATTATTATAATTAATTCAAGTGTTAACATGGAAATGCTAATAAAAGATTCAAATCTTTAATTACATTAAAAATTAATATGTGGGTATTCCTATGAACAAAAATGTTAAAAATTATCTTTTAACAATTTTACAGGTATATGTAACCATTGTAATTGCTTTAATGGTGGTGGATGTCACTCTTCTTATAATTTTAACATTTACCCATTTAAAACCAATCACTGTGACTCATATTTATAATCTAGATTTAATAGTCTGTATAATGCTATTTTTTGTCGTATTGCTCACGGTCATTCCAAAAAAAGATAAGATCGGTTTTTTAAAAGACAAGTGGATTTTAATACCTGCAATTATTCCTGTTGATTTTATATTGATAGGATTATTGGGATTTCCTCTATCTGTATTCATATCCATAATCCGGCTTGTCCATATGGGGGCTATGGTGGCAAGTGTAAATAAAATAAGTTCCAGCTTTATAAAATTTTCTAAAAAAACAGGTTTAAGCTATGGTATTGTAATTTTAACCCTAGTATTCCTTTTATCCTCTGCCATGTTTTTTGTTACTGAGACTAAAGTCAACCCTGAAGTAAAATCTTATGAAGATGCAGCATGGTATACAGTTACCACTATGACCACCACAGGATACGGGGATATTGTTCCAATAACTGGGTTTGGAAGGGTTCTAGGGGTTTTAATGATGATTACGGGTGTGGCATTTACAGGGTATGCGACTGCATCAGTGGCCAGTTCACTTATTGATAAATTCAGAGCAGAACGAGAAAAAGATCGAGAAGCATTAATTGAACTTACTAAAAAAATGAATAAAGACAGAATAGATCATGCGGATGAGATAAATGGCGCACTTAAAGAAATTTTAGAAAAACTCGATAAGAAATAGTTCTACTTCCTAATAAATTAATCACCATTTCTATCTAACTAATATTTCACGTGCAGATTTAAGCCTAATTTCTTTTTCCACAACATCTATATATTGACGCATTTTTAATATTTGATCAGGGTTAGTAGAAATAGAAGGCATTCCCATATGGATTAATTTTCTTACGATAGACCTATCACATCCCGCATAACCTGCTATGCATGTTTCCAGACCTTTTTTATGGCATCTATTAATTACCATATTTACCAAACTTAAAACTGCAGGATGTTTTAAATTAAAATGTTTTGCTACTTTAACCCCTCTTCGATCAACCGCCAGAGAACACATAGTTAAATCACTCATCCCAATTGATACAAAATCAATTTTAGCATTAATATAATCTTTGATACATAGGGCAGCAGAAGGTGTTTCAATAGAAACTCCCACATCTAAATCGTGGTGTGGTTTTAAACCAATATCTTTCATTATTTTTTTAGCTGCATAATATTCAGACACATCCCGTAAAAACGGAAATTTTAAACCTAGATTTGAATATCCTCTATCTAAAAGAGTTTTCACAGCACGGAATTCTGCTTTTAATACTTCAATATCTCTTAAATCTTTATATATTGCCCTAAGCCCTAATAATGAATTTTTTTCAGTTGGTTCTATTTTTCCACCATCTAAATTTTTAAGTTCATCTGTAGGGATATCAAATGTTCTAAACCAGACTGGTTTGGGATAAAAAGCATCTAAAATTTGTTCAATTCCATTTACCAAAACATCAGATAGTAATCCTTTTTCTAAAAGGATATAAGGATGCTTCCCGGTCTCAATTACTATATTCTCTATTCTAATAGATCCCACACCATCAACATATGGGGATATACTACTGGCTATGGCGGGAATATTTAAATTAACTTTAAGATTAGTGGCTGTTTCCTGAAGTTCAAATAATTCTAATTCTTCTTCAAATTCAATGATACCCTGGTAAATATGTCCAGTGTGACCATCCACTGTTACTATCATGTCATTGTCAAGGATATTAGTTGCTTTTTCAGTTCCTACAACACAAGGTATTTTTAGTTCCCTTAAAGTAATTGCTACATGGCTGGTCAGACCACCATAATCAGTTACCACTGCACCTGCCTTTTTTATCTTAGGGAGCATATCTCGAGATATTTTAGAAGCCACTATGATTTCTCCCCCTTCTAGATCTGCAGCATCCCTGTATTTTTCTATCTTTTTCACTTTACCTGTTTTTATATAGGCACTGGCGCCGATCCCTTTAAGTAATGACATTACATTTTATTATATTTTTCATGGGAAAAGTAATGTTCTATTTACAGAATTTAAAATATCATTGCATTAATTAGTAATGCTTTAAAATAGACTAAATATGCATTGATAATTATTCCATGGTATGTGGATTTTCCAGTAATTATAGATAAATTTCACACTTAAATCCACTATGGGTGTCGTTAAATTTTTATTTTTATAAAATAAGCAAAAAAATAAAAAATAAAAAAAATAATTATTTTATTTTTTTAGAGGATAAAAATCCACCTGCTATCATTATTAGGGCTAATAATAATGTAAAAAATGGAACCCCTGTATCTTGCATCCTTATCATATCTGCAGCATTTATATGATGGGTCTTATCAGTTTCATTGGTTTTGTTGGTATTATTGTTAGGTGTAACACTTGATAATATGGTCGCACTGGATATGGTGTTATTGATTACTGGATCATAAGTCAATGCTGATACTCTTACAGTATTTGTTATTATCCCCGTTCGCTCTACAATTGATTTTATAGTTAATACAGCTGTAGTGTTGTTAGGCAAATAGTTAATAGTCCATATGCCTGTTTTAGGATCATATATTCCATAATTCGTTTGTGATGAAATATATTTCAATCCCTCAGGCAGTACCTCATTTACATGAATACCAAAAGATGTGTCTGGCCCATTATTTTGAACAAGTATGGTATAATACACTGTATCGTTTAAGCGAACTCGATTGGTGTTTACTGTTTTATTTATACTTAAATCTGCCACAGCACCCAATTTTACTATAAATACATTACCGCTTCCTTGATAACTTGTTTGGTATGCCCCTGTGGTTGTTGGGAAATCATTGGAATAAGTGTATCCTGTGATGTAGATGTTTCCTGCAGGGTCTACATTTATACTGTATCCATAATCGTCACGACTTCCACCTAAATATGTGCTATATTTCAGGTCATTCGCGCTCTGACTGTTGAGTGTTAACTTACTTATAAAAGCATCAAATGAAGATGAACCACCATTTTTAGTGGTTTGGTATGCATCTGGAGTAGTAGGATAATCTTCAGAGTAAGTGTAACCTCCAATATAGATGTTACCTTCATTATCTGAGCTTATACTCCATCCATAATCAATATTTGTTCCACCGAGGTATGTGCTGTATTTTAAATCATTTAAACCTTGATTATTGGGTGTTAATTTCACAATAATTGCATCATACATTCCTTTTAGTGTGGTTTGATATGCTCCAACTGTAGTTGGGAAATCTGTAGAATCTGTGTATCCTGTGATGTAGATGTTTCCTGCATTATCTATGGTTATGCCTTGTCCTACGTCATCTCCTGATTCGCCGAGGTATGTGCTGTATTTTAAATCAGTTATACCTTGACTATTTGGAGATATTTTTGTTATGAATACATCACTCATTCCTTTTTTGGTGGTCTGGTATGCTCCCATAGTGGTTGGAAATCCTATTTCCCATTGTGTTGTTTGGGACCATGTATACCCAGTCACATAAATATTACCTTGATTATCTATGGTTATACCATAACCACAATCCCTATTACTTCCTCCGAGGTATGTACTGTATTTTAAATCATTTAGTCCCTGGTTGTTGGGTGTTAATTTAACTACAAATACATCTAGGTATCCTGCATTGGATGTTTGGTATGCGCTAAGCGTAGTTGGGAAATCTGTAGAATCTGTGTATCCTGTGATGTATACATTTCCTGCATTATCTATGGCCAGGCCATATGCTGTTTCATCACCACTCCCACCGATGTATGTGCTGTATTTTAGGTCGTTGGTTCCCTGGTTGTTAGGTGTTAGTTTTACTAGGAATGCATCACCGGCTCCACCCCAAGTTTTTTGGAATGCTCCGGTGGTTGTTGGGAAATCATCTGATGATGTAGCTCCGGTTATGTATATGTTTCCAGCATTGTCCACAGCTATGCTATATCCAAAATCATAATTTGATCCTCCGATGTATGTGCTGTATTTTAGGTCGTTGGTTCCTTGGTTGTTAGGTGTTAGTTTTACTATAAATACATCGTAAGTTCCTTTCAAATTATTTTGATATGTTCCCGCAGTGGTTGGGAAACTACTCGAATCGGTGTATCCTACTACATATATATTCCCCGCATTGTCTGTGGTTATACTGTATCCGCAATTATCTCTATTTTGCCCTATGTAAGTGCTGTATTGTAGTGTTGGGTCGATAGTAAGAGGTTTTTTAGTATTGTAAGTTCCTAATTGAAAACTGTAAATATCTCCAACTATTTTATAATCTACTGAAACAGCATCATCTTCCTGAAAAGCTATGGGTTTTGTAAATTGAATATTCCCTATTATGGTTTTCATATTCAAAGAACCATCTGAGTTTATTTCTAATTGATCCGCACCGGATAATTGTATTTGGATATGGTCCGGATTTGCCCCTGGCTGAATAATGAATATTTTTTCAATATTGCATCCATTGGCCCTTAAAAACAATTCTATTCCAGGATATAACTCTCCTAAAGAGATGATACTCCATGTATTTAATCCAGTTTGCCATTTACTGGAATCAACACCTTGGTAATAATCAACCTTAGAACTTCCAGATTCATAACCGATTGGTTTAAAAGTAATTACATCACCCTCTTTATTCAGGAATTGCTCTTTAATAACTACAGTAGTGTTATTATCTCCTTTTATGCTGTGAGTAATGCTTTCATTGGTTACATAGACGGTTCCATAGAAAGTATCTGCGTAATATTTAACTTTAGTATCGCTTTGTCCTTGATTTTCAATAAAAGGAATATTAGCATTATTTATCTGAGTATTCAGTGATGTAACATTATTATTGTTGTCTGTTTTATTCAGGACGTCATCTTTACTTGGTATTTCTTCAGCTGAGACAATACTCATGGAAAGTGTTATGATAAAAATAAATAGTAGTGGTATTAAATGTTTATTCAACTTTTTTCACCCCCTTTACAATTAATAAATTAAGTGATGGATATTTTAATTATTCACTTGTAATGTTTTATATGCTATTTTAAGTAATATATCTTTGGGGATTTTTAGAAAAATTATTAATAATACTTTAAATATCCTTGATTAATGGGGAATCTCTATTGTCCATAAAAAAATAGTTTTTACAAGTTAAAATATTAAAAAAATATCTAAAAAGTAGTTCTTTAACTTTTAAGATATAATAACTCATTAAATAAAAAAATAAACATACTTTTTTGTAATTATTCTTTAAAATAATGTTTTCGTGTGGTTTTATTATTTCATTAGTAGTAAACACTTTGTGTATGTGTATTTCCATGCAATCTCATTCTTTATTTTGCAACTTCTAAAAATTCTTGAGGAGTTTCACATTCTCAAAAGTATTTTTAACATCTGGGGAGTTAATCAGGAGCATTTTAATTTCTATGGCGATTTTTTTTACAATCACAATCATTTTTTACGCATTCATCTCCCCTATTTCATTCATATCACTTATTTATGCTTTTAAAAAATTTTATTCATTTTGCTAATGAAATGCGCTTTTTAGTGATTTCTAATTTTCTTACAACACATATTCCATATATGGCTTTGGGGGTTTATATCAGTATCAAATGGCAAATTTATTATAATATTTAAACTAAAGATATTGAAAACTAGAGGGTTCGAATGGGTAAAATAAGTTTATTAATAGTTGAAGATGAATTCATTGCGGCTGCAGATCTCCAGGGACGACTGAGAAAATTAGGATATGATGTACTGGATATTGTATTTTCTGGAGAAGATGCAATCCAATATGCTGCAGAGCTACGCCCTGATCTTGTTTTAATGGATATTGTGCTCCCGGGTAATATAGACGGTGTAAAAGCTGCTGAAAAAATAGGTTCATTGGATATTCCTGTTGTTTTTTTAACTGCTTACAGTGACTCAGCTACTATTGAAAAAGCTAAAAAGAGCAAACCATATGGTTATATAGTTAAACCTTGTGATGATTCAGTTTTAAAGGTTACCATTGAAACAGCCATTAAAAAGCACGATGCTGATCGAAAAAGCATGGATGATGTTCGAAAATTAGTGGTAAGTGAACCTCACGAAACACATTACCATGAAATGGAATCTAATTTAATTCCTCGAGTTATGATAGTAGAAGATGAATTTATCATGGCGGTGGATTTATCAGATAAGTTAGAATCATTAGGTTATAAAATTGTTGCCATTGAGGTTTCAGGTGAAGACGCCATACAGACAGCATTGGAATTACATCCAGATGTGGTGTTAATGGACATTATACTACAGGGGGAACTAAATGGAATTGAAGCTGCTAGAGAGATTAATGAGATAGATATTCCTGTGATATTTTTAACAGCCCATAGTGATCCGGCTACTCTGGAAAAGGCTTTAGAAACAGCACCTTATGGCTACCTTTTAAAACCCTTTGAAGATTATAAAGTTAACAGTGCCATTCAAACAGCTCTGGAAAAGAAAAAATCAGAACAAGAAAGATATGCAAGACTTGAAAAAACTATTTCCACTAAAGAAGAAGAATTGAAAATGGAAAAAGAAGGGGTTTTCTTTGTTTGTGCTTTTATTTTCTTATTGGTGGTCTATGGATTTGTGTATAATACCATGACCTGGCTTATGTATCTTCTGTTTATACCTGCATCTTACAATATTTTTCTTATAGCTGTTAGTCTGAATAAAAAAGAAGAACCAGTACAATTTGAAAGGCCACCTTTAGTTAGCATTATAGTCCCAGCTCACAATGAAGAATTTACCATTGAAAAATGCGTCCATACCATGGCAAAAATGGATTATTATCTTGAAAACCAGCGTAATTATGAATTAATCGTAGTTAATGATGGTTCGACTGATAGAACTGGTGAAATATTAAAAAATTTAAAAAGAGAATACGAATTTTTAAGGATTGTTACCAGAAAACCACCCCGTGCAGGTAAAGGTAAAGGTTATGTTTTAAATGAAGGAGTTAGGGTTTCTCGAGGGGATGTAATAGCCGTATTTGATGCGGATGCCCGCGTTAATTCTGATTTTCTTAAATTGGCTGTTCCTTATCTAAATGAAGATAAGGTGGCAGGGGTCCAATCCAGAGTCCGTATGTACAATAAGGATAGAAACCTTTTAACTTCAATGCAAGAAGTTGAATTCGCTATTTTTGGTAATGGTGTTCTTACATCAAGAGATATTATGGGAAAAAATGGTTACCTTGGGGGTAATGGTCAGTTAACCACAAGAAAAGCATTAGAAACAATTGGGGGATGGGATGGTTTTGCAGTAACTGAAGACCTTAATTTAAGTATAAAGTTAATGATTCAAGGCTATAAAATCAGATATTGTGGTGAAGCAGTTGTTTATCAGGAGGCAGTTCCTCACTGGAAACCGTTTTTTAGACAGAGGGTCCGCTGGGCAACTGGGAATTTAGAAACCCTTTTTGTTTATTTAGCACCTATAATTGATGCTCATATTCCATTATACAAAAAAATTGACTCTATTCAGTATCTTTTCTTCCTTTTATTCACGGCATTTGTCATGTTGGGTTATATGGTATTTATTTTAAATTTAAGCATGATATATACATTCAATATGGAAGCCCCCTTATCCATCGCACTTTTATCCACTGCAGCTTTTTTCCCAGGCGCTTTTTTAGGAGTATATCGAGACAAAGAGGGCGTTTTAAGGTCCATCATTAAAACTATTGAATATTGGGCGTACTGCTTTTACTTAATACCCTTATTTTTCGCTGCATTCTTGCATATGATAACTAGAAAAGATCGTAAATGGGCTAAAACTCATCACACTGGTTCTTAATATGTGAACAAGATTATTGTGATAAAATAAGATTTATAATTTTTGATATTGATAAAAAGGAGGAATCATATGAGTTTTTTAAATCCGGATACTGGAGAAACCAGTTCCATGAAGAGAAATTTAATTATATGTATGAGATTATTCCTGCTTCTGGCAGGTATTTTTATTTTAATATTTGGTGGCGCAAATGGTGCTGAAAGAATATTTGGTTTATTTATTTTAATCGCTCTTGCTATTATTCACGTACCTTCATTTTTTACAGCAAATAAAATCCATGCCATACCTATCGAGATAGAGATTTTACTGTTATTAATGGTTTTATTTGAGTTGGTGGGTGGTGATGCATTGGGTCTTTATGTTAAATTACCTCATTATGATAATTTTATGCATTTCATGCTGCCCCTCTACATAGCTCTTATAGGCATGATGCTGGTTTATACTGCTTACTTCTTTGGAAGGCTTAAAGCCAGCCTATCTGTAATAGCAGGTATAATAGTTTTACTCACCATTGGATTAGGTGGAGTATTGGAAATGGGAGAGTACACTTACGATAAATATTTATCTAAAGGTCCTTTAGGAGATATAACTGGCAATACTCAGATGCAGGGCTCACCTACTCAAGATCCATTAGATGATACTATGAATGACCTGTTTACTGATACTGCTGGAGCAATAGTTGGTGCTTTAATAGGAGTTTTACTTATTAAAAGGGCTGAAAGAAAAGGAGGGCACTGGAAAGTTGCAGATGGAATAGAAAAAATGGGCAAAACCTGATTTTTAAAAATAAAATTCATTTTTTTTATAGATATTTGGGGTATAGAAAAGAGTTTAATTTGATTATAAAGAATAAAAGAGCTTTAATTTTCTATATTTTTACTTTTAAAAAAATTGAGGGCTCAACTTTGAGCTCCCTCTCCAGAAAATATGGATTTCCCAAAATAAGCAAGTAATATGCCCATAGGTATGAGAATAATATAAACAAAATTAAACTTCATGGTAAGGAAAACTCCATTCATCAATATTAATAAGATCCCTACAAAAATGATAAAAATACCTAAACCTTTTTCAGGTTGCTCTAGAGTAGGGGTCTGATAAGGAGTACTCATGCTAGGTACGTATTCTTCTTCCTCGTAATAATGATCAATTTTTGGTTCTTCTTCTCCATAGTAGTAGTCAGGTTCTTCTTCGCCTAGTTCTTCATAAGGTTCAGCATAATTTTCCCCTTCACTATTATTATCCGGATCTTCTAGACTATTATCATATTCACTTAATTGATTAACATAAATTAATTCGTTACCGCATTCACATGTATGAAATTCCATGTATTCTTTAACGGAATTAATTTCATAGTAGTGTTCGCATTTATTGCAGATAAGATATGGCATTTTTACACCTATTAAGTATTATATACAGACTATATTGTACATGAATATAATTTTTTCTATTTAATCTCTTAATTTTCTTACATTCAATCTGTTTTTAGGGAGCAATCTATCTAAAAATAATATATAAAAAACAATCTTTTTCAGCGGGTCATAATCTTGTCTGAACACATATATAATCTGTTACATTCATTTGTAAATGGATACGAAAATAAATTATTTATCTAAATGTCAAAATATTAGCAGAATTCTGAGATTTCTGAACTTGAAATTTTAATAAATTTTTTATCATTTATCCATTCACTTTTTCTATAAATTTTATTAAAGGACCTTTTTACTGAATGCATTGCTAATGGCACCACTCTCTGCCCCTAAAATTCTTTCCATGAACTCAAAAATTACCATAAATCTCATTTTAATTTCATCTGAATCATTATCAGTATCTATTCCCTGTAAAACCATGCTTACAATCCCATTAAATGCTTTAGCGGCGTCTTCAGGGTATGGGGTAGTGAAAATCTTTTCTTCAACACCTTCTTTAAATATATGGGCCAGTGGCCCCACAGTTTCAAAAGGAATTTTTTGTTCGAATTTACGTTGCATACTAATATTCTTTTCAGTAGTTACTTGCTGCATAATACCAATCGTATCATTCCTAAATGATAACGAAAACTCGAAAATCTTTACCAATTTTTCCAAAGCATTTAGATTTTCATCTTTAGAAATTGTTTCCATACTCTCAACGATGATACTAATATATTTATCTGTTATTTCATCTAAAACCGCCTCTTTAGATTTAAAATAATAATAAAATGTTCCCTGAGCTACTTCTGCTTGTTTAACAATGTCTGAGACCATGGTATCTTCATAACCCCTTTCGAGAAATAATTGTTCAGATATATCAATAAGTTCTCGGCGTCTTACTTCGGGACTCTTGGTAACACGAATATAATCATTCCTCCTTATGGTGATTATTATGACGATAATTTTCCATTTTGTATATTATGGATTCTATTGCAATTACTGCACTCTTCAAACCATTTTCTTCACGTATTTTAAGACCTAATTTCTTGGAATTTGCCTTAAGGAGTGGATTATTCAGAGCTTCTGTGATGGCGGTAGACAATTTTTCCGGGGTAAAATCATTTCTAGGTATAGGTTTTGTTGCAACACCAAGAGAATGAATACGTTCAGCCCAGACAAACTGGTCAATCATATGTGGTACTGGAATAGATGGTACCCCGGCTTTTAAAACTTCAGCAGTTGTACCCAAACCGCAGTGATGAACGATACATGAACAATAACTAAACAACCAGTCGAAGGGAATTTCTTGTATTAGATATATATGATTCGGAATTTTACCTGCGTATTCTTCAGTATTTAGGATTATTGCCCTGGAGTCTGATTGATGGACTCCTTCAAAAAGAATATTCAAAAACGAAATATTATCTTCTTCACTCCAACCTGCCGACCCAAAGCTTATGAATACTGGTTTTTCGCCGTTTTCTATAAACCTCTGAAGATCTTCTGGCGGGGAATAATTTGAAGGGGTCTCCCAATACCAGTAACCAGAGATTACATTCTTGGATGTCCAGTTGTCACCAGGTAAGACTACATGGGGACTCATAGGTAAAAGTATTAATTGAGGATTGTTTGATTTTTTGGATGGTGGAGCACCTATTTCTTTCCGAAATTTTTTATATTTTTTCCCCATCAGGAAATATAGAGTTATTTTTTCAAGGATTAATTTCAGGTTTAATCTTATATTTTTTGAGAATTTCTTTTCTGCCATGTTTGGATCTATTACCACACTGATAAATGGTTTATTTGTCTTATCGGCTTCAGCTAAACCAAAACTCCCATATCCTATTACTAAATCATAAAGAGGGCAGAGTTTCTGTAAATTTTTGGTTTGTTCTTTGACTCCTTGAAAATAAAACTTAGTTCCAAGTTTTGCTGCTTCCATGGTGCTTTTTGCTTTCATTATCTTTTTTAACTCAGTTACTCCATCTTCAGGGTTTCCTCCAAGAGAATAACAATTAATACCATATGATTCACCTAATTTTTGAAATTTACTGTTTACAGCAACAGTTACTTCATGCCCCTCTTTTTTTAGCGCCATTGCCAATGCAAAAAAGATCTGCACGTCACCTCTAACTCCCATAACGGGTAACAATATTTTCATCTTAAACACCGATTTTTGAATAATCTAAATAAAACCCTATTTGACTGATGTCAGTCATTTTGTCTTAAGTAATATTAATAATTTATGTAATACTTAAAAAATTAATTATAAAATGTGACATGATCTGAAAATTATATTCTTTTATTATATTTTAATTCTTTAAAAGTTATTTTAAATTTAGTACCCTTGCTTCGAATTATTTCTAAATCCGCATCGAGCTGAGTTATTAAGTTATTTACTAACTGTAATCCGAGAGTTTGTGCACTTTGCAAAGTTATATTATCTGGCAAACCGATTCCATCGTCTTCCATAGTTAATAAAAAATATTCGCCCTGTGATTTAAAGGAAATTTCTATGTTTCCTGATATTTCATCTGGAAATGCGTGTTTTAATGTGTTCACAATAACCTCATTAATAATCAATCCTAAAGGTATTGCTGTTTCAATTCCCATTTCTATATCCTCAATATCCATATTCAATTGAATAATGTCCCTATCTGTTTGATATAAGTAAAATAAATCTGAGATAAAAGTTTCAATATATTTTTTCATATTTATATGGGTTAAATCAGGAGATTTGTAGAGTTTTTCATGGATCATGGCCATGGATTTAATCCTGCTTTGAGTAACCAGTAATGTGTCTCTAGATTTTTTTTCTTCAGAATATGCTTGCAGATTGAGTAAACTGGAAATTACTTGTAAATTGTTATTCACACGGTGGTGTATCTCTCGAAGAAGTGTTTCTTTCTCATTTAAAGATTTTTTCATCTGAATTTCAGCTTTTTTACGATCAGTAATATCTCGACTCACGGTCAAGGCCACAGGGTAACCTCTTAACTTAAAAATATGGATACTCACTTCGGTGGGGATTTTTTTACCATTCTTAGTGATGTAGGCAATATCAAATTTGGCATGTCTGGTTTTTTCAAGTTGAGAAACGTACTTAAACATGATATCCTGTGAGTCAAGAGGAATTATTTCTAATGGATTCATGTTCAATATTTCATCCCTACTATAACCCAGACGCTTAACTCCCACATCATTTATTTCGATGAAATTGCCTGCAGATTGATCTTCATTTATCTTATTAAGACTAATCATGTCATTTGCTTTATTAAAAATCTCACGATATTTTTCTTCACTTTCAACCAGCATCGTTTTAACATTTTCCCTTTCGGTGATATCATATAAAAAATTTAAATTGTGTTTTTTTCCTTCAAGTGTAATTGATTCAATAGTGGTGAGTACTATACGTTTTTCACCACTTTTAACATTTATTTCAGATTCAAAATCTTTTATGAATCCCTGTTTTTTATACTCCATCATCACTTTTTGTCGTGTTTCAGAAGTGGTGATATTCAGATCTATGGCATTTTTTCCTAAGACTTCACTTTTTTTAAAACCAGTCATGGATAAATAACTATCATTGACATCAATAATTTCTCCATCAATTTTTGTTAGTACAATAGATATTGGATTAGAATTAAATGCTTTGAAAAAACGTTCTTCACTCTCCTTAATTGAAGATAGATTATGATAAACTAGAATATAAATTAAAATGGTGGTAAGGGTCACAAATAATATTCCTTTGGCACTGGCTATCCAAAGAGAGAGCTGAGGATTGCTGATGCTTATGGCAAGTATCTGATCAGAACTTATTATCCATATTATGCTGACTATGACATAGATTACTGCAATCTTAAAAGCATCGAAGCGCGGATTTATTCTATTATTTTCTGATTTTTTCATAATTGAACCTAAAATCAGTACAAAAAAATATTCCATATTTCCAAATTATAATCTCCAGACCAGATTAATACAATTAATATAATTTATTATATTAGAATATTAATTAATTTTTTGCATTATAAAATCTTCAGAAAAAAGATTTTTTAATTTTCACTAAACTATTTTGCCTATAAACATTTTTATAAGATTATGGGGTTTTATTAGTATGTGTTAATTTAATTTAGGATTTATGAGCTGATTTTTTTCATTGAAGAATAGTTTTTCAGTATTAATTCTTCCAAAAGAACTTTTTAAAATTTTTAATTATTTTAGAAGTGACATAGTTGATTGCAACTGGGATAAATTTCTTTTAGTATAAATTAATCATGATTTTTTAGATTTAACAAATTGCATATAATTAGGGCAACATAATAAAAATGGGAATAAAAAATGAATTTTTAATAAATATTCCTAAAATCAGGTGATAAAATGTCTGAAATATATGAAAAAATGGTTAAAGAAGCTGTATCAGCTCAAAAAGCAGATGTAAATACCATAAAAAACAAAAGAGGTTCTAATTTCCGAATAGAGGATACTAAACCTTATCTTGATGTGGTAAAAAATATGGAAGCCATTGGTGACCAGAGCAAATCTGTAATTAACCTTCACATAGATTCAGTAAATGCCCACTATGAGATTTTGAAAAGTTTAACCAACACTATTAGGCCTGAAGACGACCCATTTGTAGAACATTATCAAACCCCTGTTATACTTGATATATTACGCCAGGAAGACTCCAGTTTCAATAAAAGTCTGGATACATTTATTGAAGCAATTGGAAATGCAGAATCCCTTATTGGTCGCGAGGTTGTAAGAAGATATGGTGGATTCTACGGCCCAACTTGTGTTGTTGACTTTGCTTTAATGCCAGGAAGTACTAGCAATATTATTAATAGGATTTTAAAAACTACAGACATTCCCCAAATGCACAAACAAGCAATATTATCTGCTAAATCCTGGGGTATGAATACATCGTATGGTATTGGGGAAGTATTTGCTCAGGAAATAGAAAAAGACACAACAGTATCTCTTGCAGTGGAAAAAGAAATAGAGATGATAAAAAAAGTTTACCAGGAGCCCATAAATGCTCAGGCTGAATTAATGGATGGTGCTGGACACGAATCGTTTGATGTCCGTAAGTACATGTCGCAATATAAAAAAAAGATGTTTAAAACAGTTAAAGAAGCCATGGATGACGAGGTACATTATGGAAATATTCTCACTGTACCTGCCTATTGTGTAGGTGATATATCTCACCACATCTCTCAATCCACTTTCAATATGTGTAAAGATGATGTTACCATGGCCATAATTGAAGCTACAACAGATGTAATTGATAATACATTAAACTCAGCATTAAAAGAATTTAAAAGTGAATATGAAATTTTATCACTGGCAACAGGTGCTTCAGCATGTGCTGTGGAATACATGCTTGAATTAGATGGATTTAATGCCCCTATGGTTGTAGATCTTCTCACTAAGAAGTTCCATAATTATGTACAGCTCTACCCTGATAGGGGAGCTGCAGCTGAACTGCACAACAGTGATTTCATGGATATGATTTATAGGGGATGGAAATATCTCGACGAAGCTAGAAAACTGAAAAATGGTTCATCTGAACTATTAGAACCAAAAGTCAACCGATTCCGTGTAGACTTAAATCCAGTACATGAAAATGAAGTTATAATGAATCCTCAAAGGTACACATATCCTGCTTGCGCCATCACCGTAAGATTCTCATCTCTTATGAGATTAGCTGATTACCCCTGCCTTTTAACCAGTGAACCAGTTACTGCTACGCTGATGACTAATATTATTGCACTACACAAAGAAAGTGCAGCATCACCAGCCAGAACTTGTAAAAATTGTGCAGCTGCAAGTTTAATTGATTTCAGGCACCATCACTGTCAATGGAAAGAGGCAGTATAATTCCATTATTTCTTTTTTTTTTTAGGAGGAGGATATGATGAAATGTTATATATGTAATGAAGAAGGTAAGGATTCAGATGCGGTGGCCATATGCATCGTTTGTGGAATGGGGTTATGCTCAAAACATGTTATTCGAGAAGAAACAGAGGTCTGGACTGGGGGTTATCCTTTACCAGAAGAAAAAGTGGAACACACATTACCGCGAATTCTTTGTAAATACTGTTATAATGTAGTTAAAAAGAGTTGATCATATGTTTTCGTTAGCCAAAAGAGCCACTGCAGAATTCATAGGGACTTTTATGCTGGTTTTCTTCGGTGCCGGGGCAGCAGCTATAACTCTCATGATCAGTGCAGGACAAGTATCCCCTAATCCATTTAATATAGGTATTGGGGTTTTAGGAGGTTTTGCAGACTGGTTAGCTATAGGTCTTGCTTTCGGTATACCTATAACTGCTTGTATCTATACTTTTGGCCGAATATCCGGGTGTCATATTAATCCTGCAGTAACCATTGCTTTATGGTCAATAAAAAAATTTCCATCTAGGGATGTAATTCCCTATATTGCAGCACAGGTTGCTGGCGCAGCACTGGCCAGTTTTCTATTTGCAGCTTCAGTAGGTATGAATGCAGTAACTATGGGTGGACTGGGCGCTACAGCACCGTTTCCAGGAATTGGTTACTTTCAGGCAATTCTTGTAGAGGCTATAGGAACCTTTCTTCTCATGATAACTATTATGGGCGTTGCAGTGGATAGAAAAGCAACACCAGGATTCGCTGGACTTATTATTGGTTTAACTGTGGCGGGTATCATTACAACCCTGGGTAATATCACAGGATCTTCATTAAATCCTGCTAGAACATTTGGCCCCTATTTAGGGAATTTATTATTAGCCGGAAATAATCTTTGGGGTTATTATCCCATATATGTTATAGGACCTGTGCTGGGAGCTATTTTAGCAGCGGTTTTGTACAAATATTTGACTGATGATCTCACTGCATGATCAACTAACCTTTTCTTTTTTAGATATTTTTTAGCATATTTCGTGTTTTAATCATAGATTTGGAGGAGTTATATTAAAACCATAAACTCAAAAAAGAAACTTTTTTTAATATCCCTACTTGTATTAGTTTTCATAACATTAACCGGTTTTTTTATTTATGTATCCGATTATTATCCTGCAGATAGTGCTGCACTAATGGTCCTTAATTCCACAAATTCATATAATGTAACAGATAATGACGATTTTATTACATTTACTCCTCATACCAATAAAAGCACAACTGGAATTATATTTTACCCCGGGGCTAAAGTACAGGCAGAATCTTATTCAATTATAGCCTCTACCCTGGCAAAAAATGGTTATATGGTGGTTATAGTTAAAATGCCATTTAATCTAGCATTTTTTGGCGTCAATAAAGCAGATGAGGTTATGACTCAACATGAAGAAATCAAATCATGGGTGATGATGGGCCATTCATTAGGGGGTGTTTTTGCATCAGAATATGCTTTAAGTCATCAAAATGTTGTTAAGGGTGTTGTTTACCTTGCAGCGTATCCTTCATCTAATGCTTCCAATGCTACATTTAATGGATTATCCATCAGGGGATCTCTTGATGCTCTTACTACCAGTCAAGACATCTTAAATAATAAAGATAAATTCCCTACCAATACCACTTTTATCACCATAAATGGGGGTAATCATTATAACTTCGGCGATTATGGGGTTCAAGAAGGGGATAATAATAGCACAATCACCAGACAAGGGCAACAAAATCTAACTGTGGATTATATATTGGAGTTTATCCAGAATCTTTAGCTCATTACTTAATTCACACTTTTTTTATATTTTTTAGATATTCTGATAACTTTTCATCTGCTCTCTATCTCAATTTCTATTAGCCTTCAGTTATGATTTAATGATATGAATAAACTTTGAGATGTTGGTGATGATATGAGGTATGGTATTATAAAGCTGCAAGATGAGGGACTAACTTCTTATAATATTGATATTTTTGATGATAGAGAAAAGGTCATAGCATTCCCTTTAGAAGAATTTCAATTAGAAATAATGCGTTTAAAATATTATCTTGAAAAATCAGGTGAAATGTCAGAAATGATACTTAAAGGAAGAGTCCGTTATAAAAAACAAGGCATTAAAAAGGTTGGTGTTGAATTAAATTCTGCTGCTGAAATTATTGACTCTTTAACTCATTTTAATCTTCAAACGTCTTTAGAGGATTATTATTGGCCTGAACTTAAGGTGAAAAAAAGAAAAAGAATAGTTGGAAATGACTCGCTGATTTCCCCTATAATTATAGGCGAGGGTGCAAAATGAAAAGTTATGAAAGCTGCGTTAAATCATGCAGTGAAGAATACACTTACTATGATAAAAAACTTAGAGAACGCAGATACAAATTTGATAAAAACATCATAGTTTTAGATGATAATGCTCCATTTACAAAGGGAGAAATTGTTAGAATTATGAGTGAAAAAGATTTTCAACTGTTATTTGAGGCCTTAAAGAAACTTAAAAAAGATAAAAATGATTTAATAAACCAGATTGATAATCTTAAAATAATTCAAGAGGATTATTCTAAAAATTCTAAAATAATTCGTGGAGATTTTATTAAAAAATTTAAAAAGTTTTTTTTGAGAAGGTGAACTGCACTCGTTCTGGCTTTAATTAATTATATATAGGGGGGGGATGAAATGAAATTTATATGTTTAACTATGTCCTATGATGAAGCAATATTTTATCGCCAAGGAGTATTCACCGGAGAAGATGACTTACTCATATTTTCCTTAGATGACTTTTTAAAATTTAGAGAATATATGAAAGAGTATCTTGGTGAGACACTGAAAATTGTTGATGTTTCTAAAAATAATAGTTCTCGTCATGGGCCTGGTGTTGATGCTCAAAGAATAATAAACTGGATAAAAAAAATGGAAATAGAAATAGAAAAATTAAATCAAACAGATATCCAGAAAAACCTTAGTTCTTACAAATAATTTTTTTTATAGTGCTGATTTTTAACATTTATCCAATTAAAATTAGTTAAAATAAGGTTTAGATATTTACTTCAAATTAAAAAACAGTTTTTATAAATAATTATGAGAAGAGTAACTTCCTATTTAGAAAGTACTCTTAAAAAATTATCTTACATGAGGATTTCGGGTTGCTCTTCCTCTTTTATTTCCTGCTTTTTTATAATGAGATTTTGGTCTAGTTCTTTTATTGGTTCCTTTTATTTTTGCCATAGTAATCAACTCTTAATTTTTGTAATTTTAAATTTTTTTTAAGAAAGTACTGGAATATTATTCACAGTAATTCTGCTTTGAAATAGTTAAACTTATTTTCAAAGATTTAATGGCGAAAAATCGAAAATATCTTTAATGACTATTATTTCGCCAATTCTGATTCTTTGATATATTTTTCTATAAAGCTTTATATACTTTGCCAATTTCACTTTTAAAGTTATTTTTGTCATTGAATTTTAATAAAAAAATAGGTATAATAACTCTAATGAAGTCTGATTATTATATAATCAAGAAATATCATTTAAATATTTGCATTGTTTGGATTAAGTTATATTATAATTGAAAAAATAATATTGGGGGATTTAAAGAGTCTATATAAAAATTAAATAGTATGTGGGGAGGTTAATAAAATAACCTCACTTTAGTCTTCTAGGGTGGATGTATCTCCTAGATCTTCTCCTTCTTCCTGTGCTCGCAGAATTCTACGCATTATTTTACCACTTCTTGTTTTAGGTAGTTGATCTACCTGTTTTATTTCTCCAAGAACTGCTACAGGTCCTAATTCGTAACGCACGTGCTTTTGGAGGTCTTCGATTAGGTTTGTATTTAGAGTATAACCTTCTTTTAAAATAACGAAAGATTTAATAACATGGCCTTTAATAGGATCGGATTTTCCAATAACTGCGCATTCGGCTACTGCGGGGTGTGATACGAAAGCAGATTCAACTTCAGATGTACCAACGCGGTGTCCTGCAATATTCAATACATCATCGGAACGGCCTTGGATCCAGATGTATCCGTCTTCATCTTTACGAGCAATATCTCCTGCATTGTAAACACCACCTGGTATCTCTTTCCAGTATGAATCTACAAACCTTTCTTCGTCTTTATAAAGGGTTCTAAACATAGCCGGCCATGGTTTTTTAATTACCAGATATCCTCCTTTTCCTAGCGGTACAGAATTCCCATTTTCATCCACCACATCTGCATCTACGCCCGGAATGGGTAGAGTAGGCGTGCCTGGTTTTAGTGGGGAAATAGGTAGTGGAGAAATCATATGCATTCCTGTTTCGGTCTGCCACCAAGTATCCATAATTGGAATTTTGGTTTTGCCCACCTTATTGTACAACCACATCCATGCTTCAGGGTTCATGGGTTCCCCTACACTACCCATTATCTTGAGTGAAGAGAGGTTGTAAAGATTTGGATATTTACTACCATACCTCATAAGATGTCTTATGGCTGTAGGTGCTGTGTAAAATTTCGTTACACCATATTTTTCTACAATATTCCACCATGCTCCGGGGTCTGGATAATCTGGCGCTCCTTCGTAGATAAGAGTGGTGGTTCCTAAAAGTAATGGGCCGTAAATAGAGTAGCTGTGTCCAGTAATCCATCCCACATCGCCAGTACACCACCATAAATCTCCATTATGGATATCGAAAATATTTTTTAATGTAGTAGCCACACCCACCATATATCCTGCTGTAGTGTGCAGCACTCCTTTTGGTTTTCCAGTACTTCCAGATGTATATAAAATGAATAATGGGTCTTCTGCGTCCATTTCTTCTACAGGACAATCGTCAGATTCTCCATCAATTAGTGTTTCATAGAATATTTCACGACCACTTAATTCAGATATTTTTATAGGATTTCCCGTGTGTTTTACGACAACCACAGTTTCAATGGTAGGACATTGCAGAAGTGCTTCGTCAGCAATTTTTTTAAGATCTATTATCTTTCCTCGTCTGTAAGTACCATCAGCGGTTATAAGGACTTTAGCATTAGCATCATTCATCCTCTCAACAAAGGCCCCGACACTGAGTCCAGAATAAACAACACTGTGCACGGCACCGATACGTGTACAAGCCAACATGGATACTAAAAGCTCAGTACACATGGGTAGATACATGGAAACGGTATCCCCTTTTTTAACACCTAAATTTTTTAAGGCATTTGCCATTTTATTTACTTCACGGTAAAGTTCATAGTAAGTGAGTTTTCGCTCTTCGCCGTGTTCATTGGCATATAATACAGCAACCTGGTTTCTTTTATCAGAGGATACCCATCTATCTACTGCATTGTAAGATAAGTTAATTTTACCCTTAGTGAACCATTTATAGAATGGTTTCTTGCTTTCATCCAGGACTTTATCCCATTTTTTAAACCATTCAAATTGTTCAGCTTTTTCTGCCCAGTAGCTTACTGGGTCTTTACCCTTTTCAATTTCAGCCTCCCAATTTTTAACATGTGCTTCTTCAACTATCCTGTAGTTAGCTTTAAAAACTCTTTTTTCTTCCAGAAGGACTGAAGTATCTTTCACCATAAATTCCACCGCCTTTCAATTTTTATTTGTATGCTTTCAATGATCGTATATTATCCAAATCCAATAGTAATACTTTTTTTTAAATTTGTATCGAGCTATTCTGGGAATATAAAGATACATTTTGAAATATATAAATTTTTAGCAAAAATTTAGAAAAAATAATGAATTTCACATATTAATTTATGTTTTAATAAGGTTTAATTATTTGTGATAGTAAGTAATTAAATTAAGTAAGTAAAATCCATTAAAGGGTTCATCTTTTATGAGTGATATATATTTAAAAATTATTAAAAAAACGTCATTTGGTCCAGTATCTATTTTATGGGTCGGTTTTAATGGAAATTTTAAGATAGTTAAAATTATATTATCTAATCCAGAAATATCCGCAGAAGATCAGGTTTTTAATATGTTTCATGATGTAGAAGAAGTATCTTGCAGTGGAATAGATATGATATCTAAGGACATCCAGTTTTTTTTAAATGGAGCAAAAATAGAATTTTCTTTAGATGTTCTTGAGTTTAATAGTTGTAGTTTTTTCCAAAAACAAGTATTAAAAGCAGAATATAAAATTCCGAGAGGTAATGTAACCAGTTATCAGTTCTTAGCAAAATATCTTGGTAAAGAAAAAGGTGCGAGGGCTGTGGGTAATGCTCTGGCCAATAATCCATTCCCTATTATTATACCCTGTCACAGGGCGATTCGTTCAGATAGGACTTTGGGTGGATTTCAAGGTGGGCTGAAAATGAAAAGAATTTTACTTGAAAATGAAGGAATAAAATTTGATGATAATGGGAAAATAATTGTCCAATCCTTTTATTATGAGTAAGTTTTTTGAAGCATCATTTCCAGGATTAATTTATCTGCATATAACATTCCATTATTTGCCAATTTACAAAAGTTTTCTATGGTCTTAGAAGAATCGCATTCAATTATACCTTCTTGACAGCTGATGGAGGTGCCATTTAATGCAAGTAATGATGAATGAATAGCTGCAAATGTGCAGGTTGATATTTTTAAGGCACACCCTGATTTTGCACCGTCACAAATCATTCCTGTAATATTGGCCATCATGATTTGAAGTGATGAGTCAATTTCTTTTCTTCCACCACCTAGAAGGTAAGTTATACCACAACAAGCACCCATGGCAGAAATAGTAGCACCGCAAACTGCTGACAATCGACCTAAACGTGATTTAATAAAGATCGTAATAAGGTTACTCAAAGCAACTGCTCTAATTTCCTTTTCCATGGGTAATTCCATTTCTTCACAAACCACGACTATAGGCATGGTAGCTGAGATGCCCTGATTACCACTTCCTGAGTTACTCATAGCAGGCAATTTACATCCAGACATTCGGGCATCAGATCCTGCTGCAGTATAAGCAATAACTTTTGATAGGATATCATCTGAGAAAAAGCCATTGGATTTATTTAGTTCAATACTTTTACCTACTTGCAATCCATATGAGTTCTTAAGTCCTTCCTTACAAATTTTTTTATTAATTTTTATACTTTTTTTTATAATATTGAGCTTTGAAATATCAATATTTTGAATAAACTCTAAAATCGTATTTATATCTAAAAAATCAAGGTCTTCATCTACTTTTTCAGTTCGAGTAGTTAGGTGAGGTGTTTTTTCAATTGATTTTCCATCGACTTCTATTGAAATAACATTAGTATGGGTATTTTCAATTATTATTCTTGCTTCAGTGGTGCTGGTGTTTGTAATTACTTCTAAAAAGAGTTTTGATTGTGAATCATGTAAATTTATGCTTATTATCCCTTCACTAAGCAACTCTTTGGCTTTTTCGATATCTGTTTTATTTAGATCTTCTAATATTTCCAGATTCTTTTCGATATCTGTCTTTATAATTCCCAAAGCTGCTGCAAGATATGCTGAGGAGAGATTTATTTCACTGATGTGGGTTCCAGGAATAGTTACACTCATTGCATTTTTTATTAAATTACGGCTGGCATTAATTTTAACTTTATTAATCAGACCACCTCCAGCGTATTTACATGCAAGAGCCACCGCATAGGCAATGGAGATAGGTTCAGTACAGCCAAGAGATGTTACGAGTTCTCTTTCTAAAATATCAATGAATTTATTTTCTTCCATCAGTATAACTCCTTATATTTCTAATTCATATATAGTTAATTTTAAATAATTAAACTTTTCCATTAAATTATTTTTTCATGAATTATCATTCTTAAATTGAAAATAGATGGTGAGTAAAACAAATTAAAAAAAATTAGGGTCGAAAATTTCACATTTTAGGAAATTCCAGACAAATATTATCTCCTTTAGAATAAACTACAATTTCAAACTCTGATTTTAGGTATCGGGACATTAATTTGTTTAAAAGTTCATAAAAAACTGTATAAGCTTTTTTATTGCTTCTCTCGGCTGAAACATAAATTTTCTCTGAACTGATGTCCACATCTAGTGGGCCGATGACACCATAATGTTTCAATAAGACGTGGTTGATAACTTCATCTTTTTGATCAATGAAACTTGTTATATCTACATAAACATCTTCAAAATCCATGAAACTTTCTTTTTCGGCTTGAAACTTCTTAAGAGCCATTTCAATATTTGCTTTAAGTTCCCTTTCTTTATAAGGTTTCATTAAATATCCATAAGGATATGTTTTGACAGCTCTTTCAATGGTTTCATCATCTGCATAAGCAGTTAAGTATATGATTGGAATGTTATGCATATTAATTATCATTTTAGCTGCATCTATCCCATCCAGTTCTCCTTGAAGTACAATATCCATTAGGATTAGATCCGGTTTATTCTCTTTAACACTTTTAACAGCGTCTTCTCCCGAAGACACAGTATGGGTCACATTGAAACCTAATTTTTGGAGCTTTTTCTTTAAACCTAAAGCTAATATTCGTTCATCTTCCACGATTAAGATTTTTTCATCTGCCATTATTCCACCCTCAGACGCCTCGTTTAGGTGTGATTAATTCCAGGCAAATATTATCTCCTTTAGGATAAATAATTGCGGTTCCTCCATAGGCCTGAATAAAATTCTCTGTGACTTTGGTAAGTACGGGGAAAACATTTTCCTGGTCCCGATTAACACATAAATATGTTTTTTTAAGTCCTACTTCTAGAGTAAAGTCTGTTAATTCATTTATAATTCGGGATCCAATAATAGATTCTTTTATGTATTTTTCTTTTTCTTTTAAGAATTTTTCAACTTCATTAAAGATATCGTCCATTTTTTTCGAATTTTCTTGATTTTTATCCATTATCACACCCCCTAATCAAAAATCTCTTTTTCATCTACTTCTAGTTCTTCAATTTTTTTCTGACACCATTCATATAATGCCTCTTCAGCAGCACGTGACATTTTTCCCTGCTTTTCGCCGTATGATAATCTAGCTATTCTTCTAAAAGCAATTTCTAATTCATCTGATATACAAATAGTAATACATCCCATAATTATCCCCTTCTTTTTGTTTATCTAATTTTAATTTAAAAGTTTTAGTATATATATTTTTAAAAAAAGAGAGGTGGATTTCTTTTAAAATTTAGCATATATGGTTAATAATGAGATTAGGCAGATATTCAAAAAAACAGGACACCTCATTGAATACCTACCATTAAAATTAAAGAAGGTAGATATCCCAAAGGCGCTATCGGAATATCTACCATGCTGCATAAAAATATTGGGCTTAGTTAGTTAATTTAGAGAACTTATTTTTGGTATTGTTAAATTGTAGTTTGGAATAGTATTGTACCCTACATATAACCCAGTCAAGCATACAAACGATTAGATATAGTGCACCTAAAAAAAGGGCCACTATTAATATGGGGATGTTTTTAAAAGCTTTAATTAAACTTTTTTTGCTCATTCCTTGGAAAGATTCAATATCCATTTATCCACACCCTTTATCCTACTTTTATTTCTTACATTATAATGTAAAAGTTTAGATATTTAAAGTTTTCTATTAGTATTAGTAACTCAATGTATTTGATATTTGCAATAGAGTATAGGCTTGCATTTTGAATTTTTAGGTAGATTATCAATTCTATTAACAAAAAGAGGAAAAATATTTTTTTTCTAAAATAACCTTTTCTTTTTAGTTTCAACTCTACATTTTGGCAATATTTTCAATTGTTGAAGTTAGATAGTCATTGATTTAATTTTTAAAACATAATTCTTTAGATTAAGTGGAATAATCTCATATTAATTTTCATGTTATGAAAAAATAAGATGTATTATATATTTAATGTAATTTAAAGGCATATGATTATGCATAATATGTATTACTTTCAAAAAAGTTTTATTCTTTGATAATAAATCTTTTATGATTATGAAAAAAGAAATTATGGCTCAGAAGTTAATACAAAACAATAATTTTTTATATTCTGGCCTACTGGGGTATTAAATGGTATCTGGATATGATATTAAATCAAAAATGGATAATATTAATATAAATAAAACAGTTTTGATAGTTCTTTCTGTTTCAATGGCTGTTTTTGTTTGGTCATTCAGTGCGGGAACAGTAAATATAGCGCTGCCAACAATCTCTCAGTATATGGACATAAGCACTTATCTTGTTTCATGGGTAGTGATAGTTCATTTACTAATATTAACCAGTTTCATGCTGATTTTTGGTAGATTGGGCGACATTATTGGCCTTAGAAAAGTTTTCTTAATGGGAATCTGTGTCTTCACAGTTAGTTCTTACCTATGTGGTATTTCTATTGATTTTGTACAATTATTATTATTTAGGGGATTGCAGGGTTTGGGTTCTGCAATGTTATTATCAATATCTCCAGCACTAATTTCAAAACATTTAAATCCGAATTTCCAGGCTAAAGGTTTTGCAGCTATATCTGCAGCAACCACAATAGCTTTAGCTGCAGGATATGGGGCTGGTGGTTTAACGCTTCAGTATTGTGACTGGAATTGGGTTTTTTTAATTGTTGTTCCACTGGGGATTATAGCATTTATCTTAAACTTTTTTTTCATACCGCCTGATACATTTCATGAAAAAAAATTAGATTTTGATTTAGTAGGTGCTTTTTTAATACTTATTGTAATGGTGATTTTAATATTGTCAATATATGTTGCAAAAGACATGGGCTTGACATCTAAATGGTTTATCGGAGGGATTTGTTTTGATTTTATTCTTTTTTCAGGATTAATACATTGGGAAAATAAACAAAAGTACCCTATCTTTGATTTAAATCTTTTAAAAGATAGTAAATTACTTTTACCTTTATTAGCTGCATTTTTAATAACACTGGTGTTCATGGGGACAATATTTTTGGTTCCATTTTATCTGGATTTGATAATGGGTTACAGCACTGCTTTCTCAGGTATTTTAATTTTAATACCTACTTTATTAGTCCTCATTGCAGGACCTCTTTCTGGTGTAATCACAGATAAATTTGGATCAAAAATACCCACAGTCATTTCCTGCATTTTTCTCCTGATATCTTTAGGTTTTTTCATATTAACAGACCCAACTACAGGTATAATCTTTATTTTAATTGCTTTATCTACTAGATTTTTATCAGAAGGATTTTTTGCGCCGGCTAATAATAAACAAATAATGAAAAATGGTTATAAAGGTAATAGAGGGTCTATATCTAGTTTAATGAATACTTCCAAATATATGGGAATTATACTGGGTGTTGTAATATTTGACGCAATTTTTGAGTCAACTATCGTTCAACAAACTACTAATCTTGCGAATATGCCTGTCACAGGTGCGCTTCACCTTGCAGCTCCAGTTTCAGTACTTTTAAGTGGATTTCAAAATGCATTTCTTTTAGGATTGACTATCAGTCTATCTGTTTTAGTTATGGTTCTCCTCTCCAGGCAGTGGGAGGGATAAACTAAACGTTTATTGTGATGGAATGTAATTAAAATTACATACTTGATTAAATGATAAATTATTATTTATATATCCCATCTCTTTTTGGAATTGGATCATTTGCATTATATTTGTTTTAAATTCCGTATTTGGTAGTGCAACGAATTTTATATGGTTCAAACTTTCCATTTCCACCTCATCCAATGTACCCATTTTTTTAGATAGAAAATATATGTTTTTTTCTGGATAATCAATAATATATTGGGTTGATTGAACATGTACTTTTAAGAATTTTGATAGTGTTAATGGTTTATTTTTGATAAAATTTTCGCTGGTTACTATTATACAACAAGGATGATTGGGCCAGATGTCTTGGGAGTAGACGAGTACCTTACCAATTTCAAGGTCTTTTCCTATTGATACAAAAGGTTCCCATGCAACATAAGAATCATATGAGTCTTCTTGCAATCCAAAAGGCATCATAGGCACTTCTGATTCGGTAATATTTATATTGCTAAAATTTACATGGTTATTTTTTAGGTATATGTGCAATAGTAAGTCTTGTATTGATCCATTTTTGGGAATTGCAACTGTTGTGTTTTCTAAATCTGATGCCTTTTCAATATTGGAGTTTTCTGCGTTCACTATACCGCTACCCTCCAAATTAACAGGAGCTACTATTTTAAGTGAATAACCTTTATCTATAGCTGCTGTTACAGGGGTTATCCCACAATAGCCTATATCAATCTTTTCCTGTTCTAATGCTTTAACCATTTCAGCGCCTGAACTAAAAGGAACTAATTGAACTGATAAATTATTTTTATCAAATAATTCTAGTTCGTCAGCTGCAAATAATGCTGCCTGGTGGCTGCTGGGTAGGTAACCCACATATATTATACGAGACCCTTCTGTAAGGTAGTTATGAGTAGTGCCTATGATTAATAAAATCAGCATAGCAGTTCCAATAATAAAAATGGTTTTTTCCATGGTTACACATCGTTATAAATATATTGTAATTAAATAACTTTTTTAACATTAAATAATTTGGTGTTTTATTTTTAATCAAAAACCATCAAAAAATCTATAATTCTTAAAAATAATTTAAAAATAAAAAATTAGTTATATTGTTTTTAAATTAAGTATGTGATATAAACGATTCAAGTTTTATACTCTCGTTATGTTTGTAATCAATTGTGAATACTGCTCCGTTTAATCCATAGTGATTTACCATTTTAAGATATGCTGATTTTTGTATGCCATAATATCCACAAGTGGGATCATAGATATATCCATTAAATAAAACAACTTGATGTCCTTTGCTGTAGTTTTTATTCCATACTTGTAATAATTTTACATTATGATAGCCCTGTTTATAAATATATTCGGCAAATATTTCGGATTTATTTTTACAATTTAAAGTATTAGAATATGGTATATTCTTAATTTCTTTAAATATGGGATATAACTTTGATTTTGTGATTCCTTTCACAGTTATGGGTTTGGTTATAGATTGTGTAGGGTTGCTATCGACCTGGCTAATAAAAAGGCCATTACCTAAAAAAAATAGTATTAATATGGATAAAATGATGATTTTTTTCATTTTAATCACGATTTACATCTGATTCTTGTTTCATAGTCTAATTTTTAATTCATGTTTAAATTTAAAGTTAAAAGTTTTAATATTTAAATTTTTCTATGTACAATAGTTTTTTTTGCTAAGTGCTATGATATAAAAAAATCTATTCAATTTTAGTAAGGAGGATCTACTTCAGAAAACTTAATGGAAAAGCAAACCCCTTTATTAGATTTAAAATTCATCTCCCCCTTGATCTGAATTACTAACTCTTTTACCAGTCGTAGTCCCAAAGAATTAATATTAACCCAATCCAGATCAGAAGGTAATCCGATTCCATTGTCACAGATCTTTAATTGAAATTCTCTTCCTTTTATTTTTTTAAGAATAATTCTAATTTCAGGAGAAGATTTATTGGGGAAAGCATGCTGTAAACTATTTGAGACTAATTCGTTAATGATAAGACCTAGTGGCATAACTGTTTCTAGATTGAGATTAGAATCATCTACATCTAAAATAAGTTTTAAGTTTTTTGGATTAAAACCCAAAGAATAAATAAGATCTGTGGTTAAATTTTGAATATACGACTTTATATCAATTTTTGAAATATCTTTTGACCTGCAAAGCCTTTCATGGATCAGAGAGATGGTATGTATGCGTCTGTCAGTCTCTTTATATTTTTGAAGTAGCAGAGGATCTTTGAAGCTACTTGCTTGTAGTCTTAGTAAAGCAGAGATTACCTGAAGATTATTTTTCACCCGATGATGGATCTCTCTGAGCAATAACTCTTTTTCTTCTAATGATGTTTTAATTTTTAAATCTGTTGCTTTAATGTCATTTATATCCATTAATGATATTAATATTTCATTAGAAAATTGAAAAAAGCTAAATGTAGTAAAAAAGTATTTGAGAGTATTTTCTTTAGTAATTAACTTTAATTCACAGCTTAACATTTGTTTGTTGTGTGGATTTGTAACTTCCTTGATTTTTTCCAGATGGTCTTTAGGTAGCAACTGAAGAAAATTATTTTGATTTGGATCAAATTTCTTATTAAATTCATTATTAAAAAGTTTTATATCCATATCTTTATCCACAATAATCATCACTGTTCCAGAATTTTCAAAAATTGTTTTGTAAACGTCTTTATTTTTACAGAGTTCTTTCTGTGACATCTGGAAAGAATTTAATGCACAATTAATTGATTTTGCAAAATCAGTTAATTCATCTGAACCGGACAATGGAATTCTACCAGATAAATTTTTTGTTTTGCTTATTTTTTGGATACTGGATGAAATTTTTTCAATTCTTTGCATCAAATCCCTGTCAAAAAGTAGATAGATAGCAAATATGGTAATAATTCCAATTATAATTAAGTATAAAGTTAGAATAAAAATTGTTTTTTTATAGTTTTTGAATACTAAACGCGGCAATTCCATTTTGATCAATAGACTGGGTTCTCCTGATGTTCCTTTTAATGAAGTGTAAACATGTAACGCATTTTTCTCCTGATTTTGAATAATAACCACACTTTGAGATCTCTCCTTTTTAGCATTATTTAAAACTTTATTATAAGTAAGGGGACTTATGGAAATATTATTGTAATTGGAAAATGATTTTAAATCATAAGAATTCAGATATCTTCCCATAATCAATGTTCCTACTGCAGGACCTTTCCCGTCACTTTTAAAAATAGGTTTTGCAACTATCATCATAGGTGTGCCATTTAAGGAGATATAACCTGAAGATTCAGTTTTATTTTTTGAAATTATAAGATCATGATCTTCTAATTTTTGATGTAAATTATTGGGCAGTGTTAAAAATTTATTATTCTTCCAATCAGCCGATTTGGCATATAATATCTTTCCATTTGCATTAGTAAAAATTATTAGATTAACATTCAATTTAGTAAATGTTTTCAGGGATAAGCTGCGGGATATGAAACCATCAGTATCATATTTTACAAAATAGTATGCTTCGTCATATTGAGACCAATCATTTGCTGTGTTGTTTAAATCAATAAAATTGTTATTTAAAGAGCATAATGTATTGTTCATAATCATATTCGCATTTCTGTTCTCATCTTCCAGCGTTTTACTTAAGAAAATTGTTTCGGAAATTAAATAAAAACTAATAATCATAGTAAAAATTAATAAGACCAATATTAACATCGTTTTTTTTCTTAATGTCATATTATCTTCGAGTTTCTTAATTTTTGCACTTGCTAAAACATAAAAATAGATTCTATATTAAAAGGGAAAGAGAGGGGGATGAAGAAGAATAGTTTCAGGTTTCCCCCAATCTCACTAACTGATGTCTAATTTTTTTGGGTAATGTATAATGTAAAAGTTTAAGTATTTAAATATTACTATTATTCTTAACGGTGATATATTTGTACAAACAGCGAAAAGACGAAATTTCAGAGAAATATTCAATCAAAAATTTTTTAAATAAATGTTTTTCAATCAACAATCATGGTTCCTCTATTAAAACAGAATTAAGAGCAGGCATAACAACTTTTATGGCTATGGCATATATAATCGTTGTAAACCCTATCATTCTTTCCGCAGCAGGTATGGATTATAAATCTATCTTTTTAGCAACATGTATGGCTGCTGCAGTTTCTACATTTTTAATGGGAATGGTGGCCAAAAAACCATTTGGTATGGCTGCTGGGCTTGGAATAAATAGTTTAGTTGCTTTTGGTGTTATAGTGAATATGCATCAACCCTGGCAAATCGCAATGGGCTTAATTTTCATTGAAGGATTTATTGTTTTTTTGTTGGTTTTAACCAACTTACGTGAGATGATTATGAATTCCATTCCGCCATCTTTGAAGATATCTATTGGGGTGGGTATTGGAATGTTTATTTCATTTATAGGGTTTAAGATTGCAAATATAATGGTTCCCAGTCCCGAAAATCTAATTCAGTTTGGCAATGTTTTTAACCCAGTATTCATTGTTTCTATATTGGGTTTAACCATTATTGGAATATTAATGGCTTTAAAAGTAAAAGGCAGTATTTTTTATGGAATAGTATTAACTTCGTTTGTCGCGGTTTTCGCGTGTTTCATTGGAGATTTTACACATACTTCTTTTAATGTTTTTGGAAATCCAAATATACCCATATCCATAACCTCATTGCCAGCGGGATCTAGCAATATTCCTTGTAATTGGAATGGTCATTTTATTGAAATTCCAACTTTTCAAAATTTTTCTACAATTGGTAAGTTGGATATTAAAGGTTGTTTATCATTATCTTTTGTTCCGGTTATATTTGCTTTAATGATGGTTGATTTTTTTGATAGTTTAGGAACAGTTATGGCTTTGGGTACTCAGGCGGGTTTGGTTGATAATAAAGGCAAATTAAGAGACATAAAAAAAATATTGGCTATCGATGCGTTAGGGGCAATGATTGGAGGATTTATGGGTAGCAGTTCCAATACGGCTTATGTTGAAAGTTCAGCGGGTATCATTGAAGGGGGTAAAACAGGGCTAACTTCGGTTGTTGTAGCGGGATTGTTTTTTATGGTAATGTTTTTTGTTCCACTAGCTTATTTTATTCCTTCAGCAGCCATTGCGCCTGCGTTAATTGTTGTTGGCTTTTTAATGATTTCAATGATAAATAATATTGATTGGGACGATTTTGAGGAGTCATTACCTTCTTTTCTTACTATCATCACCATGACTTTCACATTCAGCATATCTAAAGGTATAGGATTTGGATTTATTTCATATTGTGTAATAAAATTAGCTAATGGAAAATGGAGAGAAGTTAAGCCTTTAATGTGGATTGTTTCTATAATTTTTGTAGTGTATTTTTTATCTGTTGCCAATTTGCTTTAGAAAATAAGTATTTATTAATAGGGAAAATAGGGACTTATTTTCCCTTTGATGTGATAAAACATATGATCTGGTTTGTCCCTAAAGATTAATGTAAACATTTAATTATATAAAGTTTTCTGTCATTTGATTATGTTAATATGGCAGTATATGAAAAAACTTTTTTTTAATCACTTCAAAAACTGGAGAATTAGTGTCACTTTTGAAATGTATTAATGGCAATAACAATCAAAAAAATTATGTTTCAAAAAGAAATAGTATACATCTCACATACTTAAAGACCTTCTAAAGTTAAGATATATATAAAAAAAATAAGATATGATAAACTAAAATAGAGAAATAAGAATAGAAAAGAAAGAAGATAATTATTGTACGTAGATTTTGGCGTTTGCTTGGCAGTGTTTTAGTTTTCCTTCGTATTTTATTACTAGGTTGTATGTTCCTTTTTCGTTTAGTTTGAATTCGTCTGGATTAGCGTTTGCTGTGAAGAAGTTGGTGATTGCTGTATCAGACCACACTAGTTCTCCATTTGTCCCATTTGCATTTGATTTATACACGTAAAAATCTAAATAACGACATATTTGAGGGATCCAACTAGTATTAACCGAATCGACAGTGTACCAGTACCAATATAATCTTGCCTGTAATCCTATAGTTTCTCCAGGGCTAACTGTTATATCGTTTATTGGCGCACCATTTTTCCCTGCTATTTTTGTATCTTCTAACTGTGGATTAGCAGCAAATATTGGTTGTGCCACAGAAAATGCTAATATAACCATTAAAAATAATGGAAAAAGTTTCATTTTCATATATATTCAACTCCCCTTTCATTTTTTACATGTAAATTAAAAATTTACCTATCCTATTAAATTTTAAAGTATAATGTATAAGTTTAGATATTTAAATTTTTTTATTTTGAGTACTTATTGATGACCATAAAAACTTCACACAAATATTAAAAATTAATTGTTAATCAGCTATACAATCCCATGCATCATTTTAACCAGTTTTTTTCTAATTAATATGAGGATAAATGCTGAAATAGCGGACATCAATACAAATATCATGAAGAAATCATGAAATCCAGTTATGGCAAATCCAAATAAATGGGGTGTGATATGTGTATTGGGGTCTGGATAAAGTGCTGATAATAATCCCGCCATAATATTAGATGCTGCAGCTGATAAAAACCATACTCCCATCATAAATGAAATGAATCTAACTGGAGAAAGTTTTGAAACCATGGATAGCCCAATAGGAGAAATACAAAGCTCTCCAAAAGTGAACATAACATAAATTGCTATTAACCACAGAGGACTAACTGCAGTAAATCCCTGGTCAATCATACCTGCAGGTATAGTTAATATAAGAAAACCTAAAGATAGTAATAATAAACCTATAGCCATTTTAGAAGGTATTGATGGTTCAAGTTTTCTTTGATTAAGTAAAGGCCATAGTGTGGCGAATAAAGGAGCGAAAATTAATATTGCCATAGGATTAATAGACTGGAACCAGCTGGCAGGAATTGTCCAATGGCAAAATGTTAAAATACGATCTACATTTTGCTGGGCAAAAAAAGTTAATGAAACTCCTGCCTGCTCAAAAGCTGTCCAGAAAAATATGACAAAAAAAGAAAGAATGAAAATAACTCCAATTCTCTGTTTTTCAATTAGGGTCAGTGGTTTATCAATAAACGTGTTAATATCTGTTTTTAAATTACCTCTCTGGTCTAAAACTATCTCCTTTTGATTGAATTGATTTCTATCATCTGAAAAGATACCTAATTTCTTCCCACTAGGCGATACTAAATATTTGTCTTTAGAAAATATAAAAACTAGTAACCCCAATATCATCCCTACTCCTGCAGCTAAAAAACCATATATGAAGTCTGCAGGATTTCCAGTATCACCTATTCCTCCAATGACCAAAGGAGATAAAAGAGCCCCTAAATTGATACCCATATAAAATATAGTGAATGCAGAGTCTCTTTTTTTATCATTTTTTTCATATAATGAACCAACCATGGAAGAAATATTAGGCTTGAAAAATCCATTACCCATAATTAGTAAGAATAATCCAATTAAAAAGAATATTTCCTGATTATTAAATAAATAACTATGGGAAACAGTATTTGATAAAGAAGGATTGTAAAAATAACTACTAGTGGCCAGACTAAATTGACCTAAGGCCATTAAAATAGCCCCAATGATAATTGATTTACGATTACCCCAATACCTATCTGCCACATAACCCCCAATTAATGGAGTCAAGTACACCAGCCCGGTATAATAACCGTATATAGTTGAAGTAAAAGCTATACTAAATAAAAGTGCTTTGAGCATGTATAATGAAAGAATAGCTCTCATACCATAATAACTGAAACGTTCCCACATCTCAGTAAAAAATAGAATGTATAAACCTTTGGGATGAGTTAAAATCGTTTATACCTCATTATTTTTTCAATTTGACTTAAAATAGTTAGAATGGTACTATTTAATAAATCAAAAATTTCATTAATATCTTTAAAATTAAAAATATCAGTATCACATTGCCTTAATTTGCTATTTTTCATACCATAAACAAAATAAACCGCAATTCCAATTAGTAAACTAATAATAAATCGTTCTAAAGTAGTATGGGATAATTGAAATATTAAAAAAGAACAGAAAACAATGGAAAGAATGGGAATAATTGGCACTAATGGACATTTAAATTTTCGGGGGATGTCCGGGTTTTGTTTTCTAAGAATAATAATCGATAATGCCAAGAAAATAAAAGCGGATAAGGTTCCAATATTCACAAGTTCGATAATAGTATTTAATGGGAAAAAAGCAGCAATCATGGCAGCAGCAGTCCCTACAATAATAATACAGATAACTGGAGATCTAAAATTTTCATGTAAATGTGAAAATATTTCTGGCAAAAGCCCATCTCGTGACATGGAATAAAAAATTCTGCTCTGTCCAAAAAGACTGGTTAAAAGTACAGAGGTAAGCCCGAAAAGAGCTCCGAATGAAACAATAGATGCGGCCCAATTTATCCCAATACTTTTAAGTGCAAAGGTGACTGGAGCTGGAGTATCTAACAAGTTATAGGGAACTATACCATTTAAAACAGCAGCCACCGCAATATACAATATAGAACTGATAATTAAAGATCCGATTATTCCTATGGGCATGGTCCTTTGAGGGTTTTTAGTTTCTTCTGCGGCAGTGGAAACGGCATCAAATCCGATATATGCAAAAAATACCATGGCTGCACCTTGCAGTACTCCTGAAAATCCGAAAGGCATAAATGGATGGTAATTAGCAGGGTTGATATGCCCTAAACCTACAAAAATAAAGAGTAATATAATTGATACATTAATTAAAACAACAATAGCATTAAAACGGGTACTTTCCTTTACCCCTAAAATTAATATTCCAGTTAATAGTAAAATTATAAAAAGTGCAGGAAGATTAATAAGACCTGTTCCTGGCGGCGCACTTATAATTTGAGGTAAAATGATTCCTGTTGAACTAAGTAGGCCTACCACATAAGAAGACCAGCCTACTGCTACAGCAGATGCTGATATCAAGTATTCATACATTAAGACCCAGCCAATCATCCAAGCCCAAATTTCCCCCATAGCAACATAAGTATATGTATAAACGCTTCCAGATACGGGTATCATAGATGCAAACTCTGCATAACAAAGAGCTGTAAAAATACAGGCTGTTGCAGATAATATAAAAGATAAAACCAATGCGGGGCCTGAAGATTGGGCAGAAGCAACTCCAGTAACAATGAATATCCCGGCCCCGATTATACAACCTAGCCCCATGATAATTAAATTCACAGGACCTATGGTTCTTTTAAGGGAATTGTTATGGTCCTTATTAATATATAAATCATTAATTGGCTTTTTAGAAAAAATTCTTTTCACAGTTTCACCAATTAATAATTATTTTGCAGAATCATTCTCAGGGATAACTGCGCTAATAACCACAGCGTCATCCAGTTCATCAAATTCTGCCTCAGATTCTCCCTGTTTTTTAGAGTGTTTATAGTTTCTATAGACAAAATAAACTACTAACCCTAGTATTAACCATATTGCAAAGAGTTCAATGGTTAAAATGGTGAGCTGGCTGATTAAAGCAACACAAGCAATAATAGATGCTATAGGTATAGCTGGAACCAGAGGACATCTGAATTTTCTAGGTAAATCTGGGTGACTTTTTCGTAGATACAGAACTGATATAGCTAAAAATATAAATGCAGAAAGTGCAGCTATATTTACCAATTCAAATATATCTCCGAGTGGAAAGAATCCAGATACAAATGCAGATATGATTCCAATTATAATTATGCTTATGGCAGGTGATTTGAATTTACTGTGCACCTTGGTTAATCGGTTAGGGAGTAATTCATCACGGGACATTGCAAAAATTAAACGAGGTACCACGAATAAATTAACTAGAATAACAGTAGTTAATCCGGCAATGGCCCCGACAGTTACAATAGTTGTTACCCAGTTAGCCCCTACACTTTGTAGAGCCATCATTACTGGTGCTTCGCTATGGGCAAACATACTAAAATTTACCATCCCATTCATTACTCCAGCAACCACGATATAAATTAAAGAACAAATTGCTAATGATCCGATTATTCCTATGGGTAGTGCCCGCTGGGGGTTTTTTGTTTCTTCTGCTGCTGATGCTACAGTATCAAATCCTATATATGCAAAAAATACCATGGCCGCCCCCTGAAATATTCCGGGAATTCCATGAGGAGCGAAAGGGTGATAATTGGCAGGGTTTATAAAATTAAAACCCACTACTATGAATAATAGAATAACTGCTAGTTTTATGAAAACGAAAAATGCATTGAGTCGTGCACTTTCTTGAGTTCCTTTTATTAATACTGCGCTTAATGCAATAATTATTAAAAATGCAGGTAAATTAATTATCCCATTTCCAGATAGGGGGGAAGAAGTTAACATTGTGGGGATTACAATACCCATGGATGCTAAAAATCCTACTACATATGAAGACCATCCAATAGCTACAGATGAACCGGCAATAACATATTGGAGTATTCCAACCCATCCTATTATCCAGGCCCCTATTTCACCAATCGTAACCTGAGTATAAGTATATATTCCTCCAGTTACACTAATTATAGATGCCATTTCAGCATAACAAAGAGCTGTAAGCCCACATGCTAAAGCAGCAATGATAAAAGAAATTATTAATGAAGGCCCAGATGTTGCTGAGGCTATTCCTGTTACAATAAATATTCCTGCTCCTATTATAGCCCCTATTCCCATTATTATTAAATGAAATGGTCCTAATGATCTTTTAAGTTTTTGCTCTGTATTTTCACAGTGCAAACATTCCTTTATGTCTTTTTTTTTAAACAAAGCTCGCATATCTTTTCACCCAAACTATAAAATTAATGTTTAATGTAAAAGTTTAGGCATATAAAGTTTTGTATTGATTATTACAATAGATAACATTAGAGCATACTTTTCTTTCTGTTTAGAAAAAATCCATCTAAAAAAAGGTTTTAAATTACTAATAATTAAATAATATCTCTTAAAAAGCTTAATTGATAATTTTAATAGAAATTAATTAGTATAAAATTGAAGCTGAGTCCGACAGAATGACTTAGTATTGAAGGGGGTTAAAAAATTAGATTTATGGACTCAGCTTATTTTAGTCATTCTACAAAGTATGTCAAGTTAAAGTTAAACATTAAACTATATAAAGTTTACTATTTGATTGAGTATCAAGCAAAAATTAACTTTGAAAATGGAAGAAATGTTTCTAATGGAACTGATAACTTTAAATAATTAATGAATATATCAATCATTTTAATAAAAGAATATATAATTCGTTTACTTTTATGATATATAATGACATACTTCTGGCAATTGACCCTGAGATAGATATATACCTGTCTCTTATACACATCTGACGCTGCCGACGATCTTACGCGTTTAGATCTCGGTGGTCTTCGAT